>JAESQZ010000123.1 GCA_016764955.1 Deltaproteobacteria bacterium
CAAATTTCTTGCCATATGACTTATACGAACCCTAAGACTCATAGCGAAATCACCAACGCCATTGAGTCAGGAAAGGCGCCTATGTATAATGGCCAAATAGATGGCGCAGGCCCTCGCTATTGCCCGAGTATCGAAGATAAAGTCATTCGATTTGCTGAAAAAGAGTCGCATTTAATTTTCTTAGAGCCTCAAGGCTTAGATACTTACGAAGTATACCCCAATGGCCTGACAACTTCTTTGCCACCAGAGACTCAACTCGAATTTTTAAGAACCATGAAAGGCTTAGAGAACGTCGAAGTTACTCGCTGGGGGTACGCAGTAGAATATGATTTCGTTAAGCCTACTCAACTTAAATCCACTTTAGAAACCCAAGCTATCGAAGGCCTTTATTGCGCAGGGCAAATTAACGGTACAACTGGTTACGAAGAAGCTGCTGCTCAAGGGCTAATGGCAGGCCTTAATGCTGCGATGAAACTTCAAGAAAAAGAACCTGTTATTCTAAGTAGAAGCCAAGCTTATATAGGCGTTTTGATCGACGATTTGGTAACTCTAGGCACCGAAGAGCCGTATCGCATGTTTACCTCTCGTGCCGAATACCGAATTGTTTTGCGCGAAGATAATGTCTACGCGCGACTTATGGATATAGGTTTACGTACGGGTTTATTGGCGAAAGAACGTTATGAAAATATGCATGTTTTTGAAGAAGCTGCTCGAAAAGAGGGTGCATCACACCTGAATCCTAAAGTTCGTCGAAGAGCTGAAGTCGAGCAAAAATATGCAGGTTATGTAAGTCGCCTTGAAAAAGAGTTGGCTGAGCAAGTGAATCTTGAATCCTGCTTGATTCCTGAAGCTGTTTTCGAAGACCAAATGCCAGGCATCAGCAACGAGGTATTCGAAAAACTTCGTCAAAATAGGCCCAGAACTCTAGCACAGGCTTCACGTATTAGCGGGGTCACGAAAGCAGCGCAAAATATTCTTTTAGTAGCCATCAAAAAGCATGAACATATTTCTCCCTCTCCCCTTGAGGGAGAGGGTCGGGGTGAGGGGTTCAATGCCAGAACCTAAGCGTGACACCATCTGCGCACTCGCGACTCCTCCAGGACAAAGTGCACTTGCGATTATTCGAGTCAGTGGCCCGGACTCTTTGAGTGTGCTTCATAAAGTTTTTAAGCCTCTGCGAGGCGAGCAGAAGCCTTTTATAGCAACTCGTGGCGATGTGTTTGATCTAGACGATGGCATTTGTATATTTTTCCCAGAAGGCAAAAGCTTTACAGGAGAGGCAAGCTTTGAGTTAACCTTGCATGGAAGTCCTATTATAGTGGAGCAAGTGCTCGAGAAGCTTCACGCTTTAGGTGTTCGAGCAGCTCAGCCGGGCGAGTTTTCGCTACGCGCTTACTTAGAGGGAAAGCTGGACTTATGTGAAGCAGAGGCCATTGCTGACTTGATTCATGCGCGCTCTGAAGAAGCAGCAAAACTTGCGCTTAGAAATTTGAAAGGCGCTTTAGCGGACTATCTAGAACCAACGCGCAACACGATTGTTGACATTTTGTGTGAAATCGAAGCTCGTTTGGATTTTCCTGATGAAGAGCTAGGCATAGCTCATCGAGAGCGCTTCTCTCAGCAGATGCGTACTGCAGAAAGAGTTTTAAAGAAACTTTTGCTTAGTTCGAAGATTGGGCAACGCCTGATGAGTGGCGCTCGTGTTGCTTTGGTCGGCGTGCCAAATGCTGGAAAATCAATGCTTTTAAATGCTTTGGTGAGTGAAGACAAAGCGCTGGTTCATGATACCCCTGGCACAACGCGAGACGTTATTGAGGCTAATTGGATTTTGAGTGGCATCCCAATAACCTTGGTAGACATTGCAGGTCTTCGTGAAGATAAAAACTTAGATCCTGTAGAGCGCATGGGTATCGAGCGAGCCAAAAAAGAAATCGAGCGCGCTGATTTAATTTTATGGCTTTCTGAGAATACGCATGAAGGTGGATTTTTGCCAAATCACCTGACAGTGCCAGTGATTAAAATTTTAACGAAACAAGACCATGAGCTTGTCATACCAGCGGAGGCTGGTATCCAGAATACCTCTGAACAAATGCTGGATGCCAGCCTTCGCTGGCATGACAAAGTAATCCCCATTTCTGCCAAAACAGGTGTCGGCCTTGCGGATCTTGAAAAACATATGGCTCAAATTCTTGGCAGCGGGGCTGTTGCTACTGAAGAGGCTATGCTGACAAAGGCTAGGCACAAAGAAGAAGTCCAGAAAGCCAAAGAATGCTTACAAGAAGCTAACGAGGCACTTTTACGACAAGAGCCTGATGAAATTATAGCTTTTGAGCTAAGAAGCGCAGGTGCTTCTTTAGACCGTCTTTTAGGGAAAAATATCAGCGAAGATGTGCTCGATACAATTTTTAGTCGCTTTTGTATCGGGAAGTAGTAAATTGGGCTCATGGCCAATCATCCCTATTTAAGGCTTCGTATTGATTCGGAATTCCCTGAACCGCGCATGATTGCTCACGCCATTGCTGCTTTAGAGCGGGGTGGAGTGATCGCTTATCCTACTGATACAAACTATGGAATCGGTTGCGGTATTTTTGACAAGAATGCAATTGATCGTATCTATAAGCTTCGAAATATCAGCAAAGATCATCTGCTTTCGTTTGTAGTCCCAGATCTTTCTGATATTGCCCGATATGCTCTAATCGATAGTGACTCCTATCGGACTATGAAGCGCTACTTGCCAGGGCCCTACACGTTTATTTTGAGGGCCACGCTAGAAGTGCCGAAAATATTTCAAAGTAAAAGAATGACCGTCGGTATCCGAGTGCCTGATCATCCTGTCACATTAGCGCTTGCTCGAACCTATGGAAAACCAATTGTTTCAACGAGTGCAAAAGTTGGTAGTAAAACGTTGTTTAGTCCTCAGGAAATTGCTGATCAAATGGGGCGCGATCTCGACTTAATTCTAGATGCGGGTATCTTGACTGGCTCAGATTCCTCTGTGGTGGACCTAAGTGGCCCCTATCCAGTTGTGATTCGAGAAGGGGCTGGTGATGTGAGTTGGGTGGCAGTCTAGACCGACTCGATTAATACAGAAACTGCTTCCCCGCCGCCTAGACAAATTGCTGCACAGCCAAGTTTAGCTTGATTGCGTGCCATCACAGAAAGCAAAGTGCAGAGTATACGGGCACCTGAGCATCCAATTGGGTGCCCTAATGCTACTGCGCCACCCCAGGGGTTTACATGATTAGGATTGAGTTTTAGGGCTTCAATTGCGGCCATCGTAACAGTCGAAAAGGCTTCGTTGATTTCAAAATAGTCGATGTCGTCTATTGAAATTTCGGCTTTTTTAGCAACACGGCGAATGGCTTCGATAGGAGCAGTTGTAAAGTGAGCAGGATCCTGTGCGTAGGTTGCCATTGCTTTAATTTTAGCCAATGCTTTGATGCCTCGCCGCTGAGACTCCGCAGCATTCATGAGAATAACAGCAGCTGCACCATCGCTTATTTTAGAAGCATTGGCAGCTGTTACGGTGCCTTCTTTGCCAAAAACAGGTTTTAAGAGAGGCATTTTTTCTGGTTTAAAATCAGCCGGCTCCTCGTCATTTTCGATCTCAACGGGGATAATTTCATCTTTGAACCAGCCAGACTTTTGAGCTTCTAATGCTCGCTCATAAGAGCGCTTAGCAAAAGCATCTTGTTGTTCACGGGTGAATTTAAATTCGCTTGCGCATTGGTCACCAAAAACGCCCATATGAGTTTTAGAGTAGGGGTCCAAAAGACCATCTTGCAAAATGGCATCTACAACTTGCGAATTTCCTAATCGAAAGCCTGTGCGTGCTTTTGGTAGTAAATAAGGCGTGTTGGACATCGGTTCCATGCCGCCTGCAACAACAATCTGGCTTTCTCCAAGTTGAATTGATTGCGCTCCAAGCATCACTGCTTTTAGGCCTGAGCCGCAGACTTTATTAATTGTCATACACGGGACCGAATTGGGTATTTCTGCACCAAGTGAAGCTTGCCGAGCTGGTGCCTGTCCGGTGCCAGCAGTAAGAACCTGACCCATGATGACTTCTTGAATGTCATTAGAAGTTAAGCCTGCTCGTTCAATGGCGCTCTTGATGGCTACGGAGCCTAGCTCTGGAGCTGTTTTTTTAACGAAAGCACCTTGAAAACGACCAATGGGCGTGCGTGCACGAGAAACAATAACGACATCGTGATGATTCATATGGCAAGACTATAAGGGAACTGCTTTAAAGTAAAGAATGCCGAGCGCCGCTAAATAGATAAGCAGCATGAGCTGACTACCTGGTTCAAATAGTATGGTTGATTTTTCAGCTCGATAAATAATCGCTGCAAGTCCAATACTCATGAGTACAACCGCAAAGAGCGCTGTGATTACATGATCTGGATCTGCAAGTGCAAAAAGATTACCGCCTTGAAGTATATCTAGTGGTAACAAAAGAGCCATATTAATAGCGTTTGAGCCAAAAAGATTACCGACAGCCAAATCAAGAGCACCCATTTTAACTGCAGCCAGTGAAGTAGCTAATTCTGGAAGCGAGGTTGCGAAGCCCACTAGCCAGGTTCCTACAAAAGTATTTCCAAGCCCTGTGATAGCTGCAATTTCCTTGGCTGACCATGCAAAAATGGGTGCAGAAATTGCTATCATTACAGCCACAAGGGTAAAGCCAAACAGTGCCCTTTTTAAAGAGAGTTTTGACTTGCTAAGTATTTGGGGCGCTTTATGCTCATTGTTTTTCGCCCGAAAAAGTGAGTGCAAGTAAATACTTCGATTTCCACCTGCATATACCAAAAATACAACTAGGGACCCAATGCTAATTCTTGCAATTGAAAGTTCATATTGCAGCAGAATAAAAATAGCTGCTAATGCGGTTAATGCCAAAGCAAGACCTGCTGTTAAGACATGGTCAAATGCGGCACTATGCAAAACTTTCTTTTTGGGTGACATTAAATCAATAATAGCTAATATGAGCATATTAGCCATGCTCGAGCCGAATAGATCGCCTAAAGCCAAATTGGGTGCATTGAAGTAGATAGCTGAGCTATCTGTAATCAGTTCAGGTAATGATGTGGCGCCTGCTAGCAATATCGTACCGACCCAGATACGCCCAATTTTGGTGTTTTCTGCAATAGCATCGGCATAACGAGCTAACGCGACTGCTGAGAGTACAAGCAGAATTCCGCTGGCGAAAAAAACAAGTGTAGGTGTCATAGTTGAATTATTTTGTC
>JAESQZ010000124.1 GCA_016764955.1 Deltaproteobacteria bacterium
AGATTCAGGAGCTTCTAAAGCAGAGAATTCGAAGAAAGACGGAGACTATCGGCCTCCTTGATCAGGCTTGAGATGAGAATTAAGCGATGAACCTCTCGATTAAGAACAAGATTATCGCCTTAACTATCTTCTTCATATGTCTCCTTATCTCTTCTACCCTTTTTCTTTTGTACAATTTAGGAGAGACGACAAATACAATGAAAGGTGTTGTCTCACTTTCAGAGGATGTGGTTACTCAGAGCCATCATCTAGAGAAGCTTATTGTGGATATGGAAACAGGGCAACGTGGCTTTGTGATTACAGGCAAGGAGGAATTTCTTGAGCCCTATAAGGATGCGAACAATAAGTTTGATGCTGTATTGTATGACTTAGAGCAAAAATTAATCGATCATCCAAAATACCTCGAATTGTTGGAAAAGGTTGCACATTCTCGTTACGAGTGGCTCGGGCTTGCTGGTCAGCCTGAAATAGATGCCCGTCGAGAAGTTACTAGCGCGAAAGCCAGCTTAAATTCTATTGGTAACTTGATTGAAGCGGAGACGGGAAAAAAGCTTGTGGATGAGATGAGAAGAAGTCTCGACAAGTTGCTAAAGCATTTTAAGACGGCTGGAGAAAAGAACAACATAATTCTGACTACACAGATTGGCAAAGATATCGTTGACTCAGAGACTGGTCAGAGAGGATTTCTCTTAACAGGAAAAGATGCCTTTCTTGAACCCTACTTTCATGGACAGGTTGCCCTCGACAGGGATATGAAGGAATTAGAGAAAAGTAATCCTGACAACAAAAGGGTGCTAAAAGAAATCTCAGCATTAAGAACGCTGAATAAAAAATGGCTTCTAGAGGCAGCTATCCCTGAGATTGATGCCCGCGTCTCCTATGAAAAAAATCCACAATCAATGGAGAACATTGCTCTCCTTCTTGCAAAGGGTGTTGGGAAGGAAATTATCGATAACTTGAGAAACCTCGTTGGACAGCTAACCGCTTCCTTAGGAAAAGACATCCGAAATGAGGTTCTTCAAGCGAACGAGAGGGTGGAACAGGCCAATCTCTTAAGTCTGCTGATTGGCATGATAGGTATTTTCTTAGGCCTCTTCTTCGCATTTTTTATAGGCAGAGGTATTATCAAACCGCTCAAAATCTTAAACGCTGGAGTAGTCAAAATTGGTAAAGGAGAGCTTGCCCACAAAATTAGGGTTGATACGAAAGATGAATTAGCCACCTTAGCCCGAGCCTTTAATCATATGGCCACATCTCTTGGCGAAAGCAGGGTTTATATCGAAGGCATTATTAAGTCTATGCCTAATATGCTTATCGTTGTTAGCCCAAATGGCAGCATAAAAACAGTAAACGATGTTGCCCTGAAGCTCTTGGATTATGAGGGCGATGAACTTTTAGATCAACCACTAAGCATACTATTACGTGAAGGTGAAGGTGAAGGTGAAGGTGAAGGTGAAGGTGAAGGTGAAGGTGAAGGTGAAATTGTACTGGCGCTCCAGGACGTTGTAAATAGAGGCGTTGTACTTAATTCAAAAAAATCATTCGTGAAAAAAAATGGTTCCACGTTTTCGGTATTGTTCTCCGCATCGACACTGCGTAGCCCAGAGGGTAAAGTGGAAGGGGTCGTCTGTATTGCACAAGACATCTCTCAGTATGAACAATTGGAAACCCAATTTCGCCAAGCACAAAAAATAGAATCGATTGGCCGCTTGGCAGGAGGTGTTGCACACGATTTTAATAATTTGCTCACAGTCATTTTGGGCGTTTCGAAAATGATAGAGGATGAGGAAGGCAAAAACAGCGCTGTTCATGACAAAATTACACTTATATCTGATACAGCGAAGCAGGCAGCTGCATTGACACAACAACTACTCGCCTTTAGTCGACAGCAAGTCACTAGACCAAAGATTATCGAACTCAATGTGGTGATTGTTCAAACTCGAAAGATGCTCACGCGCTTGATAGGCGAGAACATAGAGATTGAAGTGCACACGGCACCAGGTCTTTATCCAATAAAAGCAGACGAGGGGCAGATCAACCAAATTCTAATGAATCTGGCTGTCAATGCCCGCGATGCCATGCCTGGTGGTGGTAAGCTGACCATTGAGACGGGAAATGTCACGCTCGATGCAAATTATGTCGAATGCCACGCTGATAGTTGTTCAGGCTCTTACGTCATGATGGTTGTTTCGGACACGGGCGTAGGGATGGATCAAGCAACGCAAGCCAAAATTTTTGAGCCTTTTTATACGACCAAAGAGGTAGGTGCTGGAACGGGTCTCGGGCTTTCTACGGTGATTGGAATTGTGAAACAAAACAATGGGATGATTCAAGTGTATAGCGAGCCAGGCCAAGGAACAGCATTCAAGATCTATTGGCCTAGAGCCGAATTTGTAGATGGGATTGAAGAGGCTAGAGAGGAAGACGATCTTTCGACTGAGGGTAAGGAGAACATCCTATTGGTTGAAGACGAGGAGGCCGTTCGCTTGGTAGCTGCGTCGATATTGCGTAAGAACGGTTACGCAGTATTAGAAGCCAAAGATGGCAAAGAAGCCCTAAAAACAATGCAACTACATCAAGGAACTACCGATCTCTTGCTTACCGACGTCATCATGCCAGGTATGGATGGGCAAGAACTAGCCAGTAATCTAAAGGAGAAATATCCCGACCTGCATATTCTTTTTATGTCTGGCTATACTGCAAATGCAATTATGCATCATGGTGTGTTAGCAGAAAACGTACACTTTGTTGGCAAGCCTTTCTTGCCAAATGAACTTTTAGTGGCAGTACGCAAGGCGCTTGGAACAGCCTAATTTGAAGGTTAAAAGAACTGTCCATAATGGCCTAATTTGACTGTTTTTAGTCCGCAAATGAGATTTGGGATGATTTTACCCGGCCGTGTAGGTCTGATTTTGGGCAAGATCACTTGTCAACGTTTAAAACGTTTGATATGATAACGTTATGAACGTTGAACAGATAAACAGGGCTCTCATGGAAGGAGATATCGATTCCCGGGGCGTGTTGCCCCACATAGAGACTCTGTCTTTGGTGCCATTTCAATTTGAGGTAGATTTTGGACTTAAAGATCTGCCTACTCAGCCGGGAGTTTTACTGATTCGAGGCGCAAGACAATATGGCAAAAGCACTTGGCTGGAGCAACAAATTGCGGGGACTATTAGAGAATTTGGCCCTGGCTCTGCGTTGTATCTCAACGGAGACATTTTACCTTCCAAAGAGTTATTGGTTTCTCAAATTCGCCTGGTGACACAATTTTTTCACCCAGACGCAAAAGTAAAGCGTTTGTTCATTGATGAGATTACAGCAGTAAACGATTGGGAAAAAGCTTTAAAATATCTTATTGATGCAGGCGAGCTAAGAGACGTACTCGTTGTTACAACAGGATCAAAAGCCGCAGATTTACGTCGTGGAAGTGAGCGACTGCCGGGTCGAAAAGGGCGCTTGGACCGAACAAATTATGTCTTTACCTCAATTTCATACACTGAGTTTAAAAAACAATGTGGCGATAAATTGGGCAATCAAACATTGAGTAGCTACCTACTTTCTGGTGGTTCGCCGATTGCAGCCTGTGAACTTGCTCAGACTGGAAGATTGCCGGAATATGTTATTGAACTCGTTTCAGATTGGATTTTGGGTGAATTCACCGCGAGCGGTCGCACACGTTCGTCTTTGCTAAGTGTGGTCAAAACGTTGCTTCAGTTTGGAGGCACTCCCATTGGTCAATCCAAATTGGCACGAGAAAGCGGGCTTGCCAATAACACTGTTGCTCAGGGTTATGTTGCTCTCTTACAAGATTTGCTGGTGCTTTGTCCGGCATATCCTATCAATGGAAACAACGGAAAACCTCTATGGCGTCAACCTTGTAAATATCATTTCGTTAATACGCTCGCCGCGATGTGCTGGCACCCAGAGAGCATCCGAACACCACAAGAGTTGGAAAGCTCTCCCAAGCTGCATGGCCAAATGCTTGAGTGGGCCGTTGCACAGGAATTGTTTAGAAGGCGATGCCTTAAGGGGCTTGAGCCTGTCCCCGAAGACATTGCTTTTTGGCAGTCCAAGACTCATGAAATCGATTTTGTGGCTTCATACCCAGATGAATGGATTGAGGTGAAACGAGGAGCGGAAGATCCTTTTCATTTTCAATGGTTTTTAACTACGCACCCGACAGGACGACTTACTTTAATCAACGCCACCCGTTTCGAAACCAAGCGAATCCAAGGAATCACGCTAGAAGACTTTTTGTTGTTCTAGGGCCATTTTGAAGTCAACCTACTCCACATCCACCACTTTGCCGCTAAGTGTATCTTGGATGACTTTAAGCAGCGTATTGGGCATGAACGGCTTTTGAATAAAAGAGGCATTTTTTTTGGAGACACCACGGCTAAAGGCAGCTTCGCTGTTGTAGCCAGACATGTAGACGACACTGATATCTGGGAACTTAGATGAAAGCTGTTTGATAAGTTCTGGGCCATTCATTTTGGGCATGACCAAATCGGTTAGAACCAAATTGACTGGTTTAGGTGCTTCTTCACAGAGCTTAATGGCGCTGGCTGCATTGGAGGCTTCCAAGACTTCAAAGCCGCCACCGCGGATAATATCAGAAGCAACTTGGCGGACGATGTCTTCATCTTCGACTATCAGCACGGTTTGCGCTTCTTGAGGGAGCGAGGTTACTTTTTCGATTTCTGTCATAGGGTTTCCTTGTTGAGAAGATTCTGTTGGCATGGATGTGTCAAAGCAGACCTGGAATGTGGTTCCTGAGCCAGCTTTGCTTGAAACCTCAATATGGCCTTTGCATTGCTTGACGCTTCTTTCAAGCATGGCGAAGTTGAGGTCGTTTTCTTGATTAAAGCCATCTTTGGCGTTATCACAAACGCTTAGTACAACGTCATGCTCTTTACCTTGAGTTTGTATGGACAGTCTGCCGCCATTTGGCATGCGCTCACGGGCGCTTTGGGCGAGTGTCATCACGATATTGAGCACATGGTTTGGATCTGCGTGGATTGGGGCAAGCTGATCTTGAAACTTAAAATCTAACTCAATGTCTTCGCCAATGACTCTAGTTAGCATGCTACCAATGCTTCCAAGTAGGCTGTTCAAATTCACGCTTTGTTCTTGTGAGGCGTTTTGGCGGCTGAATTGAAGCAATTGGCTGGTTAAAGAGCTTGCTTGGGAGGCACAGTTAGAGATGGCTTCTAGTTTTGATTTGGCATCTTCGGAGTTTGCAACGTCGTTTTCTAGCATTTCGGCATAGTTTAAAATCACGGTGAATAGATTGTTAAAGTCGTGAGCGACACCGCCGGTTAAGCGCCCGAGAGACTCCATTTTCTGGGAGTTTTTGAACTGGGACTCGAGTAGCTTTTGTTCCGTTAGGTCAAGGGCCAGCCCAGCTGCTCCTGTGATTTTGCCAGCACTATTTTTGATAGGCTCGACAGCGACTTGATAGTAGTAGTTTTCTTGCTCTAGCTGACAGCTGGCACCTTCGCCTTTTAAGGCCTTTATATGAGCGCTCATAATTGGCGTTCGGGGCGGTTGCTTATCAAGCGATTCAAAGAGTTGTTTGGGGGCGTGTGGCTTGTTTAAACCTGCTCCGCTTAAAGAAGTCGTCTTAAGGCCCAAGTCAGTTGTCCATGAAACAACTGGGAGTTTTAAGAGGAGGGCTTGAAAAGGATAGTTTGGATCTAAGTTTTGAGCTTTCATGATATTTTTCCCCCTTTTACTTTAGCCTAGCTTCTTGCTAGGAGCCAAGGAATGAGTGCAACTTCTTATTTGTTTACGAGCGAGTCTGTTACTGAGGGGCACCCAGATAAGATGGCTGATCAGGTTTCGGATGCCATTTTAGATGCGATGTTGGCTCAGGATATTGAATCTAGATGCGCGGTTGAGACTTTATTCAAGACAGGCGTTTGTTTGGTGGCTGGTGAAGCTCGGACAAAGGCTTGGGTGGATATGCACTCGGTTGTGAGAAAGACGATTCAAGATATTGGCTACAGGTCTTCTGAAACAGGCTTTGATGGCCATAGTTGCGGCGTACTGTCTGCCATTGAAGGGCAGTCGGAGGATATCGCCATTGGCGTGGATGCTTCTCATGAGAAAGACCAGGGGGCAGGGGACCAAGGCATGATGTTTGGTTTTGCTTGCGATGAAACGCCAGAGTTGATGCCAATGCCGATTGCGCTTTCTCATCGCCTTGCCAAGCGTTTGGCTCATGTAAGGCACTCCGGCAAGCTTGGCTTTTTGAGGCCAGATGGTAAGTGCCAAGTGACCATTGCTTATGAAAATAGCAAGCCAGTGGGTGTGGATACGATCGTGATGTCCAGCCAGCATTCGCCGGATGTTGAAACGGCTACTTTAAGAGAAGCGCTTGTCGAAGAAGTGATTAAGCCTGAGATTCCTGAGCAATTTAAGCTTTCAAGTATTAAGTATCATATTAACCCAACTGGACGTTTTACAATCGGTGGCCCAATGGGTGATACGGGTATTACAGGGCGTAAGATTATCGTCGATACCTATGGTGGTATGGGTCGTCATGGGGGAGGGTGCTTTTCAGGCAAAGACCCTTCCAAAGTAGATCGCTCGGCAGCTTATATGGGGCGCTATATTGCTAAAAATATCGTGGCGGCAGGTTTAGCTAAGCGCTGCGAAGTTCAGCTGGCCTATGCGATTGGGGTTGCAAAACCTGTGAGCGTGATGGTTGAGACATTTGGAACGAGTGCGCTTTCGTCAGAAGAATTGGCCAGGCGTATTCAGGATGTTTTCCCGCTGACGCCTTCTAGGATTGTGAAGCATTTGAATCTTTTGAGGCCAATTTATAAAAAGACGTCTGTTTATGGGCATTTTGGGCGAGAAGAGCCTGAGTTTACGTGGGAGAAGACCGATATGACAGAGAAATTGAAGTGAGTACCTCCATGCTGTCATGCCAGCGAAGGCTGGCATCCAGAATAAAGCTGGTGTTACTGGGTTGGATGCCAGCCTTCGCTGGCATGACAATATTAAGCCTTTTGCCTGGGCTGCAGGCTTCTGCCTGGAACGCCGCTGGGCATCAAATAGTTGCCCAAATTGCAGAGTCTCAATTTACCATAAGAGAGCAGAAACAGTTGCGTGAAAAAATGGGTGATTGGGTGCCCAAGGCAGCTGACCCGGATCTTTTCGCTGAGAAAAGCAAACTCATGGCTAACTGGCATTTTATTGATTACCCCTGGGTCGATGAACCAGTGACGAACAGCCTCATTTTAGTCAAAAATCAAAACAATATCGTTTGGGCTCTGAAAGAATCTAAAAAGGCTTTGAGTGTAAAGCTGATTCCTGGCTTAAAAGATTTTGATTCGGTCGCAGTGGCAAATCTTGTTCACTTTGTTGGTGATATTCATCAACCGCTGCACTGCATTTCTCGAGTAACAGAGAAACATCCCAAGGGGGATAAAGGCGGCAATTTATTTTATGTGATGCACGATGGTCAAAAACTAAAGCTTCATTACTTTTGGGATGGTGGCTTGGGGCTTTTGGAGTCACTGAATCCTGATGCTGTTCGTAAGCTAACCAGCGACATATCAAAAGAGTTCCCGAAAAACACACTCAAGCTTAGTGGCTCATTTGAGGATTGGTCCAAAGAGAGTTATGATTATGCAAAGGATCAAGTTTATAAGACGACTGAGGGAAAATCAGTGAGCAAGGATTATATTACTAAAGGCCAACAATTGGCCAAACAACGTTTGGCTCAGGCAGGTTATCGCTTGGCAGACGTGCTTCGCGAGCTCTTTTTATAAGGGCCTGTCTGTCGAATAAATAGGTTGCTCAGCTGGTTTTCATATTAATGAGACTTTTTGCTTTATGGTTGGTGTTTGCTTGCGCCTCAGCTTTGGCTGACAAAAAGCCTGAAATATTGAGACTTAAAGATGGACCTGTCAGAGGCGCCCTAAAGAAGGGCTATCGCATTCATTTAGCAAGGGACTTTTTGCGTGAAGCTGAACAAGAGCTTGAAAAAAGATTGCCAAAGCCTAAAACTGAAGATCAGGAGGTGCTTAGGTGATTGATCACGAAGCAGCAGAAGTTAATCGCGTTTCTTTAGAGGTTTTGGGAGAAGATTTTATTAATCTCCACGCTGATTCCTTGGAGTTGAAAGAAGACTTTTTGAATAGCCAGGCGAGTGTAAAGGCTAGACTTACTCAAACTAAGGGTGATGAGAAAAGTAGTTATGAAGTTATAGGCTCAGGCGTTGGTCTAGTCGATGCCTACTTTGAAGCCTTGTTGGCATCGTTCTCCAAAGAGTATGTTTCGCTTAACACAATTTCGATTGTGGATTTTAATATTCATATCAAGATGACGGGCAGCGCTGGTAGGCATACTGACGCCATTGCAATTGCGGCACTAAGAATTAAGAATTCAGACCGGCATGAATATGTTTTTGAGCATAAAAGTGTGTCGGTGAGCCAGTCCAGCGTTGGAGCTGCGCAAGACGCCATCCAGTTTTTTATTGATGCTGAGCGAGCTTATACCAAGCTTCATTTTGCACTCGAAGATGCAAAAGAGCGCACGCGTTCTGATTTGGTTCAAAAATACCAAATTCAGATGGGTACTTTGGTGAAAGCGACATCTTATAAGGAGATTGCTGAGCGATTAAAGCAGCCAAAAGCTTCTTAGCAGCTTTTTGGAAAAATTAAGCCATTGTCTGGATGAATGAAGGCCTGGCAGCCATTCGCTCAGCCCAAGACAGTGCTCCAGGATAACTTTTTAGAAATGCTGGAGCCGGATTGATCCTTGCCAATTGGCGATAAAATGGAAATACGTGAATGTCGGCAAGAGTTAAGCTGTTTCCAACCAGAAATTCAGACCTGGAAAGTGAAGTTTCAAGTTTGCTCAGATGGCCGCGTAGCCTTTCATCTGCTCCTTGGCATTCTTCGGCGGTAGAGCGAGAAGTTCCGTATTTCAAACGATCAATATCGACTTTGAACCGGGTGTCGCACCAATGCGTCCAAAGCCTGCACTCGGCACGATCAGTCGCTAAGGGTGGCATGAGCGGTGGATTGGGAAAGGCCTCATCCAGATATTCAGTAATTACCGATGACTCGTAAACAACCCGGTCGCCCTCGGGAAAGCTATGAATCAAAAGTGGCACTTTGCCTTCCGGGTGAAGCTGACGCAGCTCGACCGATTTATTTTTCAGACTCTCTTCAACCGTTTCAAACGAAAGGCTTTTTTCATGCAAGACCATACGGACACGCATTGCAAACGGACAGCGTCTATAGGAGTGGAGTTTGAGCTTATCTTCCATGGCGGGAATGTACGTTTTCCCAGGAGATTCTGCTAGGTTTATTGCGAGTGCGATTTGGGGATGGTTTTTCATCTTCTGAAATCAGCACGAAAACAGAAAAACATTGATTTTGTGATAAAATTCAACTACACTTTCTTACATGAGCACTGCGTTTTATGGCCGAGAAAGAGAGCTGGGGTTGTTAAGGGAGCGGCTGGAGATGAAAATTGCCAGCTTGGTTGTGATAAAGGGCAGACGCCGTATCGGCAAAAGCAGGCTAGCGGAAGAATTTTGCAAACCCTTCAAAACCATTATTATCGAAGGCCTTCCACCGGATGCTGAAGGTGTAAGTGCGCGAAGTCAGCGGGAGCATTTTGCAACATGTTTGCAGCGAGAACTTGGCCTTAGAGGCTTAAAGGCTGACGATTGGGATGACTTATTTTGGCATCTTGCTCAGGTTACCCAAAAAGGTCGTGTGGCTATTGTTCTCGATGAAATCAATTGGATGGGCTCCAAAGACCCAACATTTTTAGGAAAGCTAAAAACTGCTTGGGATCGGTATTTTAAGAAAAATCCACAGCTTATTTGTATTTTGAGTGGTTCGATGTCTGCCTGGATTGAGGAAAATATTCTAGGTGGCACCGGTTTTCTGGGTCGAATTTCGTTGACTTTGACATTGGATGAACTGCCATTACCTGAGTGTAATCACTTTTGGCGCCCTTTTGAGAATAAAATTTCACCTTATGAAAAGTTTAAAATCCTATCGCTTACAGGCGGCATTCCTCGCTATTTGGAAGAAATTGACCCGAAGGTTCCAGCTGATGAGATGATATTTAGGCTCTGCTTTCGTCGAGAGGGATTATTGTTTTCTGAATTTGAGCGTATCTTTTCGGATCTTTTTTCTAAAAGAGCTGCCACGTACAAGAAGATTGTCAAAAGACTGGCGAGTGGTGATGCTGATTTCAAGCAAATTTGCGAGGCCTTGAATGTCAAAAAAGGAGGACAAATTAGTGACTATCTTTCGGACCTAGAAGAAACGCAATATATTCGCCGTTATCACTCATGGAACCTGAGAACAGGGAAGCAATCGAAAACAAGTTTGTATCGTCTAACAGATAACTATATTCGCTTTTTTCTCAAATATGTTGAGCCAAACTTAAACGCCATCTTCAGAGGGACCCTCAGGAAGATTCCTGCGTGGGATGCTATCATGGGACTTCAATTTGAAAATCTGGTGATGAATAATGCCAGAAGCTTACAAGTGCTATTGGGTATTCCGGGGGATCAAATTCTCAATGAAGGGCCTTATGTGCAACGCCCAACCAAGCTTTATGGAGGTTGTCAAATTGACTATCTCATACAGCTGAAGTTTCATAGCCTGTATGTTTGTGAAATTAAATACCTATCAAAACCTGTTGGGTTGGAGGTGATTGAAGAAGTTCAGGAGAAAATCGCCAAACTCTATCATCCCAAGATGCGATTTTCCATCCGCCCGGTACTTATCCATGTGAATGGGGTGACCAAAGCTGTTCAGGAAGCAGGGTACTTCACTCATATTATTGACTTTGCTCAATTGCTAAGGAGACACAGAGGTTAACTAAGATGCGTTTCCACAAAAACTCAAAAAACAAGCAGGCGATAGAAAGAGGCGTATCATTGGAGCCGACAGCCAGAATCGAACTGGCGACCTACTGTTTACGAAACAGTTGCTCTACCAACTGAGCTATGTCGGCGACTGGCCTAGTATCTAAGATTTTCACGATTAAAGGTCAATCCCTTTTGTCATGCCAGCCTTCGCCTCATGATTGATCACATCTTTTTATTGACATTGCTCGCAGAATATCATCGTGGTTGATTCGTTTTCGCCCATGGAATGGGCAACGGTGCCACAGCCCAGCCCGACAGGGCTGGGTATTAATGCCCACCACCCATCCCTCACCGTCGCCAGATTCATGGAAAATCTCCAATTCCAAGGTGTCGTTACCATAAACCTGGCGACAATGTGGGAGGGGGGGAGATGACATAAACCCAGCCCTGTCGGGCTGGGCTGTGGCACCTACACCCACATTCGTGGGCGAAAAAGGCTATGCCGCTCGACTCCAGAACTGGATTTTGAAGCCATCGCGCGGTTCTTCTTGATCAAGTTTCCACTTCTGTGTGTCAAACTCAGGAAAATACGTGTCCCCAGAATATTCGCCGTCGATTATCGACAGAATCATGTGTGTGGCAACACTCAAACACTGCTCGTAAATTTGCGCACCACCGCCGATCATGACTTCTGGTGCGCTTTTGGTCTGCTCCAAAGCCTCTTCGAGCGACAAGCCATTTCTTGAAACTACCAATATTTCTCTACCAGGCAGTGTTTTGCCGCCTAGTGACTCAAAAGTCTTACGACCCAAAATAAGCGGCTTCCCCATTGTGCTGTTTTTGAAATGAGCTAGCTCGCCCTTCACACGCCAAGGCAATCGGCCTTGATAACCAATCACCCGGTTTTGATCCATGGCTGCAATCAGTGTTATTTTTCTCACACCGCCACCGGTGCTGAGATCCTAGGGTGAGACTGATAGCCCTCAATCGCAATATCGTCGAAACTAAACTCAAAAATATCTTTAACTTTTGGGTTCAACACAAGCTTAGGTCTCGCAAACGGCTTTCGAGAAAGTTGCGTTTGAACTTGTTCTTCGTGATTCGAATAAATATGTGCATCTCCAAAAGTGTGCACAAAATCTCCTACTTCTAAATCACATACTTGCGCAACCATGCAGGTTAGGAGCGCATAAGAAGCAATATTAAAAGGGACCCCTAAAAAAGCATCTGCACTGCGCTGATAAAGCTGACAAGACAAGCGCCTTTCACAAACATAAAATTGAAACATCATATGACAGGGCGCCAATGCCATATTGGGAACATCAGGTGGATTCCAAGCCGATACGATCAATCTCCTCGAGTCTGGGTTAGTTTTGATCTCTTGAATCAGCCAACGAATTTGATCAACGCCCCCAAAATTACGCCACTGCTTGCCATATACAGGCCCAAGATCGCCGTCGGGACTTGCCCACTCATTCCAAATCTTAACGCCATTTTCGTTCAAATATTTAATATTGGTATCGCCTTTTAGAAACCATAGGAGCTCATAAATAATAGATCTCATATGGCACTTTTTAGTCGTCACCAACGGGAAACCTCCTCGCA
>JAESQZ010000125.1 GCA_016764955.1 Deltaproteobacteria bacterium
TCAGTGATTCGACAGTACATTGAAAACCAGAAAACCCCTGAATGATGCCTTATATCCTCGTCATGAATGACGGGGTTTTACGGCATGTAGGATAAAGTCTCCTTAACCAAGCAGGCAGCAAAGCAACTTGAAAAACTTCCTAAAAAGATTCAAAAAGCGCTAGCCATTGCAATCGATGATTTGACACGAGGCTTAAATCATAATTGCAAAAAACTGGTTGGCCTTCAAAATACCTATAGATTACGAGCCGGAGACTATCAAATTGTTTTCCAGGTTCAACATGGACAATTGTTTATTATTGTAATTCGGATTGCACATCGCCGAGATGTTTATCGACAGAAGTAACGCCTAAGTTTTGTCAATCCAAATAAACCGAGAGAGCACCGCAAGCTTTTTCATATTTTTTAAGTTCAGGAGGCACCGATATAAATCCAGCATTATACAAGCCTTCTTGGATAAACATTGATATCCAGCAATGGCCAAAGGTCGATGGATGCGTATCATCAAAAAGGAAACTATTTCGAAGATCAGGGCAAATTTCTTTTTGACGATTTTTAACGTCTAGATTCCACCCTCCTGGGAAGCAAGGCTTTTTCCTAAATGTGGCATTATAATTATAGCTACCCACGTATTTTCATCAAAAAATTTCAGCAGTTAGTAGAATTTATGAGTCGGTTCGCGTAGCAAGAAGTTTAAGTGCTTCTTCTTTGTTTTCAAAGAGCACCTGAACACGCACCCCACCTAAACCTATGTTGAGAAACGGCTACTGACCACCTGCATCGTCTGCTTGCACGATAGCCTGAATTCCATTGTACTCAAGAAAGCCTTTTATAACTTCAGCTTCAATGCGATTTAAACAGGTCTCAATTGTAATCCAGTTGTCCATTTTGGTGGAGCCAGGCGGGATCGAACCGCCGACCTCTTGAATGCCATTCAAGCGCTCTCCCAGCTGAGCTATGGCCCCACGAAGTCCTCCACTTAATCAATATTGTGCTAGGTGTAAAGGGGCTTTGAATAGGCTTGACTCTAACCCTTAATACAGCTACGCCATACGCACTATTTACAATGACCTATGCCAAAAAGACTGTCAAAATCGGAGCCCGGGGCTCAAAACTTTCACTTGCCCAAGTTGAAACAATTAAAGCTGCCCTTAAAGCAGCTTGGCCTGAAGCCCAATTTGAAACCAAAATTATTAAAACAGCTGGCGACAAAGATCAAAAAACACCCCTACCCGAAATTGGTGGCAAAGGTCTCTTTACGGCTGAACTTGAAGAAGCACTCCAAACTGGCAAAATCGACCTTGCCGTGCACTGTCAAAAAGACTTACCCATCCAAGACGCGAAAGGCTTGTGCCTGGGTGCGATTTTCAAGCGTGATGCCGTCGAAGATGCTTTTATTAGCCACCAAAAATACCAACTCGAGACGCTCCCCAAAAACGCGAAAATAGGCACCAGTTCTACACGCCGAAAAGCTCAACTATTGGTTATGCGCCCTGATTTAGAAGTTTTGTCTATCAGAGGCAACGTCGATACGCGCCTTAAAAAAGCTGGAAATCTAGATGGTATTATTTTGGCTTACGCGGGCCTAGAACGCCTCGGACTGGATGCCAGCCTTCGCTGGCATGACAAAATAAAGCGTATTTCTAAAGATGTGATGTTGCCTGCACCTGCGCAGGGCGCACTCGCGATTCAGTGTCGCCAAGAACAAGACTGGCTTGATTTCTTAAAGCCTATTCACGACTCTCAAACAGCTGACTGCACACTTGCTGAGAGATCTTTTTTGGAAGGCCTAGGTGGTGGTTGTTCGTTGCCTATTTCTGCGTTGGCAAGTTTCCAAAACGGCCTAATTAAACTCGAGGGCCAAGTCTTAAACCCAGATGGCTCTAAGCAAATCAGAGAGAGTATCACAGGTGAAAACCCACGTGAACTAGGATTAGAACTCGCTAGGCGCTGCATCAAGAAAGGCGCCAATGAGCTCATTGGCGGGTAAAAAAATACTCGTTACTCGAGCAGTTGCTCAAAGCGAAGAATTAGTTTCTATGCTCGAGAGTAAAAAAGCTGTGCCGTTATTATTTCCATGTTTGGAGATTAAATTCGAAAAACTGCCCGAGTTAGATTTGAGTGCTTTTGATTGGGTAGTTTTTACGAGTAATAATGGCATCCAAGCGCTTTCAAAATTCCGATTTCCGGAGGCGCTGAAAATGGCGACACTTAAAAACTCTACCAATTTATCCACGAAGTGGATGCCAAATATAGCCCCGGGCGATAGCCCGGGGGAAGGGCGCGAAACAACCTCCTTCAGTACCGAAGGTACGAGTAAAATTGATTACTCAACCGACCCTTCGGGTCTTTATTCACATGTCCGCTTAGCGGACAAAGCCAGTTCTAAAGCCCTGGCAAAACAATTTGAAAACCTACCGCCACAAAAAATTTTATTACCCCAAGGCAATTTGGCTGATGATTTTTTAAAAAATGCTCTCGAAAAAAGTGGCCACAAAGTCACGAGAATTACTACCTATCGAACTGAAATAGGCTCCGGCGGTATTAATCTAAACGAGTATAAACTCGATGCTATTACGTTCACGAGCCCTTCTGCAGCCCGAAATTTCTTAACGCGTCTTGCCCCTCTCCACTTGGTGGAGAGGGGTTGGGGTGAGGTTATTGCCTGCATCGGCACAACCACTTATAAAGCCGTTCAAGAACTTAAGTTTCAAAATATTATTTGCGCCAAAGAGCATAGCTTAAATGGCTTAGTCCAAATCCTTGAGGAATATTTTTCATGAGTACTTTTCCTGCTTACCCAACAAGTCGCCCAAGAAGACTTCGAACCAACCAAAACATCCGTGCACTCCTTCAAGAAACACGCCTGTCTATAAGCGACTTAATTTGCCCAATATTTGTCAGACATGACTCAGAAAAAAGGCCTGTCCAATCAATGCCAGGTCAGTATCAACACACGCTTCAAAGCATCGTCGATGAAGTCAAGAAAGTCGAGCAGCTTGGGCTAAAAGCCATTATGCTCTTTGGGATTCCAGAAAAAAAAGATCCTGAAGGCAGTGATAATTTAAGCCCAAATGGCATTGCTACCAAGGCAATCCAGATAATCAAAAAAACTTGTCCAGATTTATTGGTAATTTCTGATCTATGTTTATGCGATTACTCTGACCACGGCCATTGCTGTATCATTGACCCAGCCAATAAAACCTATCTAAACGAACCCACATTAGAATATTTGGCTAAAGCTGCCGTCATTCATGCTCAAGCAGGCGCAGATATGCTTGCACCCTCAGGTATGATGGATGGTACAGTCAAAGCCATCCGTCATAGGCTCGATGAAACAGGTTTCACTAATACTTCAATCATGTGTCACTCATCCAAGTATGCGAGTGTACTCTATGGGCCTTTTCGAGAAGCAGCCGAATGCACCATTCAATTTGGCGATCGCAAAACTTACCAAATAGACCCACCCAATGCCCGCGAAGCGCTCAAAGAAATGCATATCGATATTGCCGAAGGGGCTGATATTTTAATGGTCAAACCTGCTTCTTTTTATCTCGACATTATTCGTCAAGCTCATGACAATTTTGAGACACCAATTGCTGCTTACCAAGTCAGCGGCGAATACTCGATGATTCACGCAGCTGCTGATAAAGGCTGGCTTGACTTGAAATCAACGACCTTAGAAAGCCTCATGGCCATTAAACGTGCTGGTGCACAAAATATCGTTACTTACTTTGCGAAAGAAGCAGCCCAATGGATTTCCTAAACGCCTTACAAAACAAAGCAACTTCCAAAACACCCATTTGGCTCATGCGCCAAGCCGGGCGTTATATGGCTTGCTATCGTGAATTACGCGCTAAGCACAGCCTATTAGAACTCGTCAAAACGCCTGAACTTGCCTGCGAGATCACACTTCAACCCATCAAAGCTTTTAATTTAGATGCCGCGATTATTTTTTCAGATATTTTGCCTATTTTAGAAACTCTAGGCCTCAAACTCGAGTTTATTAAAGGCGAAGGCCCCGCTTTACACGACCCAATTCGCTCAGCAAACCAAGTCGAGCAACTCGACTTACGCCCACTCGAAGAGACTATCGGATTTACTCTAGAAGCTATTAAGCTAGTCAAACCCGAGCTCAAAGTGCCCCTGATTGGTTTTTCAGGCTCGCCATTTACGCTTGCTTGCTACGCGATCGAAGGCGGCGGTAGCAAAGATCATCGCCTAGCCAAGACTTTCATGTATGAGCATCCAGATGCCTGGCACAAACTCATGGACATACTCGCAACGCTCATCGGCAAATATTTACGCCTACAAGCTGAAGCCGGCGCCGATGTTTTGCAAATCTTTGACAGCTGGGCAGGATCACTCGGCCCCCAAGACTACAAACGATTCGTATTTCCCCACACCCAAAAAGTCATTCAGATGCTCGGCAGTGACTTCCCCCCTTTAAAAAAGGGGGGCCAGGGGGGATTTTCGCGACCACCAATCATCTATTTCTCCACTGGCACCAGTGCTTATTTAGACATTATCTCTAAACTTGATGCAGACGCCTTTAGCATCGATTGGCGTGTTTCACTCAAACAAGCGGCTCAAGTTTTTCAAAAACCTATCCAGGGCAACCTAGACCCAATCGCTCTTTTAGCTCCCTGGCCTGAACTCAAACATCAGGTTGATTTAATTTTAGAGCAAGCTCCGAAGACTGGTTTTGTGTTTAATTTAGGTCACGGCATTTTGCAGTTTACACCAGAAGATAACGTTAAGAGACTGACCGATTACCTAACCTCTCTTTCAAACCGCGTCATAGTCTGAATTTGGAAACGTCAACCGATGCGCAGCCGCCACAAAGCCGCCCCGAATCAAAAACAACACAAGCGATGTAACCGAGCTTGCAAAACTGTAACCTACTGCACGGGCTAAGTCTTCAGGTAGCGCCACATGATCTTTCAAATTATTTTGAGCCGCCCGATCATGAAGTGTCGCCACAATAAACGCTGCCAAGCCAACCCCGTTTAAGATCAAAGCATTCCAACGACGATACATTCGAGAATTTCGCTTATCATCTATTTCACACGGGAAAGCCAACAAGGTAATCAATTCCAGTGCAGCTCCTGTTACCTGCAAGGCAGCTGCAACTTTTAGCTTCTTTTCACTTTTAGATGTATTGGTAATGTTTTGCTTGGCTCGCACAGAGTGGTAAGCGGACTTAAACCCTGTAGCAATTAAGCTCGGCCCTCCAATAATCATTCCAACAACACCAAGTGCGCGTGCGCAATCAGCACAGTTTGATTGTGCTTGATTTGATACAACAATCGCCAAAATCATGAAAAGCAAAATGCCCTTCGCTCTATTCATGAAAAATGGCTTAACACTGATAGCTATTTGACTCTAGACAGTCAGCCAAAGGCTAGGACATTATTCGATGGCACCTACCACACGTAGACCGTGGGCTGTTTCTTTCAAATCTTCCTCAAGATAATGAAGTTGTTTTTGCAGCTTGGCTATCTTACCGCCCTGTTCTTTATACTTGGCTTCGTGTTTAAGAATATCTGAGCGCATGTCTTTACTCGGGCCACCATGTTTGCCTTTTTTATCTTTTGGTTTCGCTTGACTGTGCTTCTCAGAGTTGATCAATGCTTCCAACTTTCTTTGAGAAGCATTGAGTTGGTTAAACTCATTTCTCTTGGTATTCACTTCTTGGTTTAGCTGCTCGTACTTGGCTTTCAGCTCAACAGTAAAGTCGTCATTTTTATCGCTCATCCAACACCTCTTTTCAATATATATTATATTCCAAATAAAATAGTGATTTCAAGCCAAATTTCATGCTATTTTCGGGCCATGAAAGTATTCCAATCGGTCTATTTCGTTTCAGGACTAGCTGCTATTGCAGGCTTACTGTTCGGCTATGATACTGGCGTCATATCAGGCGCAATCTTATTTATACGCCAAGACTTTGGCTTGCCCCCAGGCGAAATTGGCTTAATCGTTAGCGCAGTACTCATAGGTGCACTTGTAGGCTCTGCTTTTTGTAGCCAGATTACGGATCGAATAGGGAGAAAGGGCTCTCTCTTAATCGCAGCGATTCTCTATGTCCTCTCATCGACAAGCTCTGCTTTATCCCAGGGCGTCGTGGAGCTAATTGCAAGCCGCTTTTTCTTAGGCATTGCGATTGGTATCTCTTCGCTAACAGCTCCGCTATATCTTGCAGAAATAGCACCCGCCAAACTCAGAGGCCTTCTGGTGTCTCTTAACCAACTTGCAATTACAATTGGTATATTAAGTGCTTATGGCATCGCTTACGCGCTTTCAGCTGACCAAGCATGGCGCTGGATGCTAGGCATTGGCGTTATACCTGCAGCTATTTTAGGCATTGCTTTACTCATGCTCCCAGAAAGCCCTCGCTGGATGATGCTCAAAGGCAAAGTCGACCAAGCGCGAAAAATACTCAGCAAACTTCGATCCGGCGCTGACATAGAGCCTGAAATAAAAGAAATCGAGCACAGCCTTAGTCATGAGAAAGCAAACTGGAAATCGCTGTTTTCTAAACCAGTTCGCCCGGCACTAGTCATCGCCATGGGCCTTGCTTGTTTTCAACAAACAACAGGCATCAATACCATTATTTACTACGCACCCACTATATTTGAGAAAGCAGGTTTTGGCACAGCTTCACATGCGATTTTGGCTACCGTCAGTGTTGGCATCATTAATGTTCTATTCACAATTATATCGTTGCCATTACTCGATCGTATTGGACGAAGGCCACTGTTGATTTTCGGAATGACGGGAATGTTTTTAAGCTTGGCGATTTGGGGATTAGCTTTTCAAGTAGGAAACTTAGAAGCCTTTCGATGGGTGGCCTTGGCATGCATGCTTGTTTATGTAGCCTGCTTTGCAATTAGCCTTGGACCCATTATGTGGTTAATGGTCTCTGAGGTTTTTCCACTTAAATTAAGGGGCATTGGGACCAGTATCTCTATCTGTGCCCAATGGGGATTTAATTTCTTAGTTTCAGGAACTTTTCCAAGCTTACTGCATGCTATTGGGCCTAGTTACACTTTCTGGCTTTACGCAGTTTTGTGTTTGGCAGGCATCATTTTTGTTATCAAAAAAGTGCCCGAAACCAAAGGCTTGTCTCTGGAGAAAATTCAGTTCTAGAATTGATGTGATCAATCATGAGGCCTACGCCAGGGTGACTTTTAACTCTTGCCCCACTTGGGTGTAGGGGCCATTAGGCTTCCAAAGAGCGTAAAGTGTACCGTGCCGTCGGCTTCTTCGGCGGCTTTTAGGTCAGGATTAAAATCTAGCA
>JAESQZ010000126.1 GCA_016764955.1 Deltaproteobacteria bacterium
CTCCTTTTTCAAGACTCAGGTTAGCCGCTTGATGAGCTTTGTTGTGCTTTTCCATGTACACTCGCTTTATTCTCGCTTGGTTGCCTTTAGGCTTGTTAGAGGGATGCTGACTTTCTCGTACTTAAGGAATATAATCCCCGAGGTGTTGAGATCGTCAGGAATTCCTTTGAACTCTTCCTGGGCATTGGAAATACCAACTGACAATAAGAGGTATAGTAATCCTGATAATCTGATATTTGTTGCTGTCATAATTCAAAGTTTGCACGCAAAATAGATGATGAAAGATATGGATTTCAAAGCTGTTTTTATAATACTTCCCTTAGTCATCTAGTAATATTGTATTTGCTCTTGTTAGAATGATCTGCAAAGAAATTATATGCAGATTATGGATATAAAGAGAGCGTATCTTTACAGTAGTAATAACACAAATAAATACATAAATCTTTATCAATGCCTTTTTGTATGCGCTGATAGTACAACACAGATCAAATAACTGCTTCAACCCCTGATAAAAAGTTCCTGCCATGCCTGCCTGCGTTTGCCGGTTTACCTGCCGTAGGCCTGCCTTTGCCGGCAGGCAGGTTGTGCATCAGCTACCTTTGTTAGGCCCAGTTGCCTCCTGCTTCGTCTTACCTGGTATCGAAAGTTTCATAAAATGAATCCTCTTTCTTCCCATTTTTCGAGTAAGCGACTAAACGCATCGTATATATTCCTTCCAACGAACCAGGTACCCTCATTGTCCAATCTTTTTCGGTAGATCTCCCATACCCGAACTGGTAATAGACATCGATGGCCCAACCGTAAGAATGGGCATCAATTGAAGTATTTGTGAAAATCACATCCTTGCATTTAGGGTCATTATTGCATTGAGCAGAATCGACAGGAGCAATTTCATATGTAAAACTGGCTTGAGGCGTTTTTTGGCAACTCGCAAAGAGAAAAAGAAATGTTCCCGTGATAAGGATTGATGAATTTCGTATTCTCATTTGGGGAAGATAAATTACAAGTTGGTTCACCAATCAGTTAAATCAGCTCTATTCAGCGAGCATTATACAAAATAAACAAACCGCGTCAGGATCTCTTTTATTCGGCACAAGGGTTTGAATATGGGGCGTTTGGCATTTTAGCGCTTATCACTTTCAATTTACCGTATATTTTATTTCCTGGTATCAGTTCCATTTTTAGTGCTATCTGCCAAATGACCTATATTTTTTGTTGGCTGCACTTATAATGTTTAATTCATCTCGGCAATTTCCTTAAATAATTCTCCCCAATTAGTTTTACCATATTCCTTACCGAGTCTTACAATTATCATGTTCTTTTTGGGATGTACGTAAATGAATTGACCTAATATGCCCCGAGCATAAAAATCCGGATAGGGGTAAATGATTATTTTCTGTTTTTCTTCATTTTTCTTTTGAGAATAGCGCTCTTTATAAACCGATGGAAGTGTTGTGGAGTCCGTTACTATCTCAGATTGTCTATTGTGCCACCACAGATACGAATAAATGACATGGTTTTTGTAAGAATCAAATGTGGTGGACTTCGTAACCCAATCTTCGGAAATGATTTGCTTGCCATTCCAAGTACCATTGTTCAGATATAAGCGACCAAATTTGGCAAAATCTCTTGCACGAGCGTTTAAACAACAGAAAGCTTTGACCGTTTTATTCTTTTTGCTGTCAATACTCCATGAAGCATCATATTCCATGCCCAGTGGTTGCCAAATCTTCTTTTCCAGATATTCGTTTAAGGGTTGCTGAGTTGCATTTTCTACAATTAAACCGAGTAATTGCGCGTCAACGCTAATATAATTCCATTCTTTTCCAGGTTCAGTCTCAGTCTTTAGTTTTCCTATATACTTTTTGAGATTTCTACCATAGTAAAATTTGGATACGTGCCCAAAAGGATTGAAGTACCCTTCGTTGAATTTAATACCCGACTGCATATCCAGTAGATGTTCGATAGTGATAGCGCCAAATGATTCTTTGTTTAGTTCAGGTAAATAATCTGTAATAGGATCTTGGACAGATCCAATGTATCCGTCCTCTATGGCTATCCCAATTATTGCAGAAACAAAAGACTTGGCGATTGAAAATGAAGGATGAATGGTGCTTTCTTCATAATCATCGAAATATTTTTCATATAAAATGCTGTCGTTTTTGATAATTAGAAACGCTACTGTTCCATTTTTGATTAGGGCATCCTCAAACTCATACTCCTTATTCTTTCGGGTAATTTTAACCGGGAGTTTTAGATTATTATCTGATGATGCGTCAGTAAAGTAAAAAGGACTGCCTTCATTTTGAAGGTCAACATTTTGAAATTTCTTGTGATCCTTCGAATCAGCAAAATTCCAAACAAAAAAGCGTCCAACATGGCATGAACTTGCTAATATCAAAACAAAAAAAAGTAAAAAGTGGGTTTTTTTGATCATAATTAAATTTTTCAATTCTATTTTGAATCTTCTTTTGAAGTATTGCAGCCAACGTCTTTGATAAAGTGAGTTTGAGCTCAATTTCAAATAGCTAGTAAAGTATCTTTAATTTGTAACTGTTTCCAAGATAATGTGGCAAATTCACTTTATCTTTTGTTAGCAGTTTTTTATTTTGACATTATATTTTTTAATTCTTCTGCTTTTTGTCGACCTGCCTTATAATTTGGGTCTAATACAATTGCATGGTCTAAATATTCTAATGCTTGTTTTCTATACTTTTTTGATTGGTGCTGTTTTGCCCAAGCCCAGTAAGTGAAACTCATTATCTTCCAATTTGCATATTCTGTATTGTTGTCTCGCTTTGAAAGGATAGATTGAAAATCTTCTTTGGCATATTTTCTTTTTGACAGGAAAATCCAAGGTAAGTTCTCTGCTACACTTCCTCTTAAAAATTCTGGCAAATAAGATATAGATGAGTATTTTGCAACGGCATCCTTAAATAAGGTAAATGCTTCTCCTAAGAATTTAAGATTTTTCGTCTCCGCAGACACCAATGATAATGCTGATGCTCTGTAAGAGGTAATAAAGGGGAATAATTCAGCAGTTGTGATACTATCGCTGTATGATTCAGTCAAAATATCATAACTCCTTTTTGCAAAGCCCTTATATCTTGGTTTGTCCAAAAATGATAAATTTAAAGCCGTTTCATGGTAAATAATACCTAATCTCACTTTATTGATCTCATTTGGATTAGTTTGAAAATCCATCTCTACTTCTTTCAATTTTGATTTCACGATGTTTGCGTCAATCAATTCCATAACATCATCTAATTGATGTTCATAGGACTTCATTTTGGCAAAGTCCAATCTTTGTGCTTGTGAATTGTTTAATGTCATAATTACGATTGTTAGTGTGAATAATGAATGTCTCATTTTTTAAAATTTAATTGGTAATTTAATGAGACAAAGATCGGGACTATTCAACTTAACAATCGTTGACTTAAGTTAAGATTTTTCTTTGGTGTAAATTCTTTTGCGTATTCTACTCAAACTTTCAGGGGAAATTCCTAAAAAATTAGCAATGTATTTTTGAGGGATTCTTTGAAACAATTCGGGTTGCTTTTTTATCAAATTACAGAATCTTTCTTCGGGTTTCTCTGACGAAAGAGACATTGCAATTTCGGTTGCTCTTTGTGCCACCTTTTCAGCCATCAATCTTCCAAAAGTTTCATATTTATTACATTCTTTGTATAAGTTTAGAAGATTTTCTTTTCGGATTAGTGAAACCGTTGTTCTTTCCATTGCCTGGAGATTCATTATACAAATGGTATTATTGGTGAAACTTTGAAAATCGGTTACCCAGAAATTTTCAAAGGAAATGTCACAAGTTTTTTCCTCGCCATCTTTTATGTGAAAATGTCTAATAGAACCTTCATCAATAAAAGCGAGAAAATTGCAGACTCTGCCGTCTTGAAGCAAATATTCTTTTTTCTTAAGTATTCTGGATTCAAAGTAATCGTCAATTAGATCAAGTTCTTTGTCTGTTAATGGAATAGTTTGCTTACAATATATTTTTAGCTTGTTATACATTTTGTGATCTTCAAAAATTACTGCTAATGCGGATCTAAACGAAGTTCAGGGTTTTGCGAAGGGATTTTGCTAAGCCCGTATGGGCTTCATCAAAAGACCGGGAGCAAAACGTTGGAATCAAAATCTTGCATAAAAATAGCAAAAGAATTTCGTTTAGCTAAATGTTAGAGAATGTTAAGGAGCTTCGCTATTGAACAAAGATTTTGAGTTTAGCTCCGCATTAGAGAACATTATGCAAATACAGGGAGTCCCGAATTGTCGGGATGCAGGGTTTTACCTGCCAAAGGGGGATACGTCCCCCGCCTTCGCGGGCCGAAGCCGCTTTGGTGGACAAAGGCCCGAAGGAGGGGGCTGCTTTATTTAAAGAAATTGTTCCGTCTCGGTACTGCCATTCAGTGCAGTAGTTACAGTATCACCTCGTGTAATAGTGTTTTGGACTTCATCAAAATACCCGGTTCCAACAAAAGTTTGGTGTTTTACAGCGCGAAAACCGTGTTTTTCGTTTTCGATCTCTTTTTGCTGTAATTGAGAGTAAGCGTACATACCGTCCTTTTGTAAG
>JAESQZ010000127.1 GCA_016764955.1 Deltaproteobacteria bacterium
CAGTGTCACCCCGGCCTTGAGCCGGGGTCTAGTGGTCACCCCGCACTTGATGCGGGGTCCAGCCATTAGCTAGCACGACACAATTTACTGGATCCCGGGTCAAGCCCGGGATGACAGTGTGGTAATTTTATATTCATGACTCGCATCGACCTTGAAGCTAAACAACCACCTGAAATACGCCGCCCCGCTCGGCAACCTGCAAAACCCGGGCTAAGCGTAGATGATAAATTCTTAAAAGGCGCCACCCCAAGCGAGATTTTAAAAGCATGCCAAGATGATTTTGACGCAGTATTAAAAAAGGGCGCGCTAAAAGATCGGCTAGAAGCCACCAGGCGCCTTAGAGAACTTTCAGGCGGCAAAGCACATGTACTTAAAAGATTAGAAAAAAGCCCGATAACAGAACAAAACGCCAGCGCTTTGGGACACATTGCAGCCCTAGCTGGCGAACGTGACGTATTCAACAAGTGCGCTAGTAAAACAAGCATTGATAGCAAACTCGCGCTCGAGCTCGCCTGTGAAGGTGGCCATCCAGATATTATCAACAAAGTATCTGAAAAAACTGGCAAAACAGTTTTGGATCACGGCTTTTTTGAAGATCCGCCTTGGAAAAAGCTCCCCAAAAGTGGCTACTCTGTTTTGCTCACCCAATTCGAAAACAAGCCAGTTGAAGAACAAGTCAAAGCACTTCGAGCCCTACTAGAATTACCCGGCGGCAAAGATTTTCTCAAAGAGCATCTTGCAGAACCAACAAGACCCTCTGAACAAGTAGCCCTTGCAGCAGCGCTCGCTGGTGATTTTGAATTGTTTCAAGCAAGTTTCAATTCATTCGGGGACAACTTAGCAAGCGCTGAATTTGACGGTGAAAATTTATTGCACTTAGCCTGCCAAGGCGGCAACGCTGATATTATCAAGATGGTTGCTGAAATAAAAAAACAAGCAGACCCAAACAAAAACCCATTCACCGCCGGGCCCTGGTTTCAAAATAGGCCCATCGACTATCTAGACTTAAGGCGCCTCAGCCCAGAAGAACGCCAAGCACTCGTCGAATTTTATAATGATAGTATTCGTGAGAAAGATGGTGGAAAAACACTTGCAGCTGAGATGAAGCCTGCCTCTTGGACATCCCCGGTTCGATATATTATGCAGGGCGTTCGCATGATTTATTCAAAGTACAAGCGCAAAGTTACTCGAGGTGAAAGTGCGCCAGCTGAAGAGGAATTAATATCACTCGGAGGCAGCCCCAGCAAACAAGAGCTTTACAATGATTTTGATAAGCTCGATCCAACAGAAGATGCACGTATACTAGAGCCGCTTCGAGAATCTATTCAAAAGCGTCTAGATGATCCTTATTTTAGCAAATATCTCAAAGCCAATACTTTTCACTTTTTAAGCAGACTAATTGACGAAGGCGAATTTGATTTAGCCAAGCACATGATCAAAGAAGGGCTCTTTAACGAAGTATCGCCCAGGCTGCTGACCGCGCTAACCATATCGCCTTTAGGCACTGAACAGCAACTTGAACTTTGCGAGGCACTTTTCAAAAAATCCGAAGTCCTAGAAGAACGCGTTTTGCTTACTCGCCACCTCATGTCGATCCCTGGTGGTGACAAAATTGCCCAAGGCCTACTTCACGAAACCTTCCCCGAGCCTGAACCCGAGTCTACACCCCTTTCTGTCGATCAACGAAACCAAGGCCTTGCTTTGTCAGCTTTACTTGGTGACCTTGATAAGTTCACCGAGTTATTTAATCGAGACATCAACCCAAGTGCTAAAAATTTAAGTGAAGAAGAGCAAACAGGCATTAAAAACCTAGACTTTGAATATGTTAAAAAATTACAAACTGCCAACAAAGAAACCTTGATGCACTTTGCTTGCGAAGGTAACAACGCCAACATTATTAAACTATTTGCCGACAAATTAGGCAAAGACCCGAGATATTTTTTAGCAGAAACACAGCCACCTGGATGGTTTTGGGGAACTCTAGCGGGCTGGTTATTCGAAGACAAAAACCGCCCCATTGACTTGATGACACTCGAAACAGCTAACGAGCTCGATAAACTGTATGGACATAAGCCAAATAAGCCAGGCTCTTTTTCAATGGCTGTCGTGAAAGCTATGTACATCCGAAAGCCAATGCAAATCACCTATGAAATTTCATCTCGCTTATCAGCCATCTTTGGCGGACGGGTGGGGACCGATACCTTCATGTCTCTTGCTGGCAACCTAGATACTTACGGCCAAGGTAGCGCTGTCATCAAAGGGGGTACCCATTTCGCCGACTTAGGTGGCCGCCAAACAACTGCTGAAAAGCCCCTCCTGAGCAAATTTAAAACCGCCGCTAGAATGGAGCAGGGAATCATCACCCAGCTATATCGATCGTATATTGCTGAAGGGGGCAACAATTTGGATGAAACTCTCAGTCAATTTGGCACAATACCTTTTTCAGAAGAAACTTTTTTGCAATTAGTCGAACGCACCAGAGTTGAACTGCGCGGTAATCAGCGTGTTAAAATAAAACCCACATCTGAAAACCCTGCTCAAACCGAGTTTGAGCAACTGCTAGCTAATTGTGAACCGGCACTCGCCCTTAACAAACTAAAGCAGGATAAAACAATTCAGATATCTGAGTCTTTAATCCATCGACTATCCCGAGTTCCCTATATTGATCCTGACACGAGAGAAAACCTTGTTTATCAATTAATTAGGCAATCAAAAGATGACATCCAAAAGCCTGATGACAGCAACACCCAAATCGAAGCCCTGCTAGAAGCTCAAATTACGCCATATAACTCAGAAGCCAACGAAGCCATTAAACGCGCCATTATGAGGCACCTAGAAAACCAAGATACCCCTCCCTCTGTTGGTAAACTCAGATCTTATATGATCGCTGCAGCGCGCATGAAAGATATGGATCTTCTTGAAAAAATCACGCAACAAGCAAGAGACCCTGCCTCACTGTGGCTTGATACATTTGTGCGCCGAAAAATGCACTCCCCTACTGGGCTCCCCCAACTCGACTATGGCAACACACTCATGCACATTGCATCCGTGACAGGCGATGTGCCTTTTATTCAGTATGTCGCACAAAATATGGTTGCTGCCTATATGGCTCACTCTATCCAAAACAAACCTGGCGAGTCCCCTAAACACCGAGTACCAGCTGTAACCATTGCGCAAAAAGTGTCTGCCGCTTTTAGCGGTGAAACTGGAAGATTACAGCGAGATTTACCTATTAATCCCTTTGATATGCGAAACTCTGCAGGACAAACCGCTGCCGAATTGTTAGCCCCTGCGACGGCCAGAGTCCTAGATGAGATACATCACGTAACCCCACTTTCAGAAGGAAGCCTAAGTCGGATTTCCATTAGCTACCTTGACACCCAAGCCCAAATTTTGGGCGTCGAACTTAGCCTGCTGCTACCTGGCAAGGTCGGTGTTACCATAGCTGTCTCCCATCGCCTCGCACAGGCACTAGCAACAGGCGGTTTAATTGGTGGTTTGGTTCACGGTGGCCCACTTGGCTTCCTTATTGCCAACTGTCTTGCTCAGTACATCACTGGCGCCAGCATTATTGCAGGCGGTGGTATTATTGGTAACCTTACTGGCGAAGGCGGCTTAAGAACAATTGAGAACATGCAAGATGCCTTCCAGGGCTACCAGAAGGAAGCTTCAAGTATACAGCCAGAAATGCTTAACCAAGCCAAAGATGCACTGAGGTCGCTTTTTCGTAACTGCGGCTCTGAAGACGAAATTAATCAAATCTTCGACAGTACGCCAATTAGAGAACCTCAAGATCTTGTGCAGCTCTTGAGAAATATGGAGGAGATCCGAGGCTTTCAAGACAAATTTGTCGAAATGATTTCAAGAACTTCTCTGGTTAGAACTGGGCGAATTTCTAAAGCGTTTGCTACCGCAATAGAGCGCACTGAGACCGAAGAGCCTGATATGAGTAACCAAGAATACCTGGATATGCTTGCTTTTTCTCATCCCAAAAACAGACAGAACCGTTTAAAAGCAGTAGCAACGGCCCACAATACCAAACTCAAGCTATTTCAAGAAATTGATACCTATCTCAGCACTGGCCTTAAATTAAGCCATCAACAGGTCTGGAGCTTAGCAACCCACTTTAACGAACGTCATCCAACATCTGCATAGCAGTTGCTAATTTGAATGGCTTAGAAAGAAAATCTTTTGCCCCAACGGCTCGCGCTTCCTCTGGTGAAGACACATCTCCATAGCCACTCATCAAAACAACTGGCGTATAAATACTAGCCTCTTTCAAGGCTTTCAAAGCATCAATACCACCCATATTAGGCATTCGAACATCCATCAAAATACTATCAAACGGCTGCTTAGAAGCTAGCTTAACCGCCTCTTTGCCATCATGGGCAACAGAGACTTCGATGCCATGTCGTCTTAAATAATCAGCTAAAAGCTCACGCAGCAACTCCTGATCATCCACAATAAGAACTCGCTGTGCTGGATCTGCCCAAGGAGACTGGATACTTTTCACCACCGAGCTTAAAGAAAAGGGTTTTTGAAAAAATGGGTAGCGCTCAAGGCCCTCATTTCTAAGCCAATTCTCATCCGAATTGCTACTCATGAACACAATTCGAGCACCATTAGCCATTTTTTGAAGTTGCTCAACAAATTGTGAACGCTCCATATCTGGCAAAGAAATATCCACAATCACTGTCCCGAATGAGTGTTTCGAAAGCGCCTTAAGACAGTCTCTGGCACTGCTCACGCTAGTTGTTGCAAAATTTTTGGACTCTAAAAATTTAGATAATATTTTTAGAATAAGCTGATTATCATCGCAAATAAGTATGTTTTCATTCATTCTATATCTCCTATTATTACAATAATAAAACAATTCCTCTTAAAAATGCACGCGCATTTTGAATTTTCTTGTGATAAATAATGTGCTCGGAGGAAGATCATGGAAGTCGAATCAAAAGTGAAGGCTATCATTGCTGACCAGCTAGGGGTTCCGGAAAAAGAGGTCAAGCCAGAAGCTCGATTTATTGAGGACTTAGGCGCTGACTCGCTGGACATTGTAGAGCTCATTATGGCTATGGAAGAAGAATTCGAGACCGAAATACCTGATAAAGAAGCCGAAAAAATCCTAACAGTCCAAGACACAATTAATTATGTAAAAGCCCACCAGTAGCTGATTTGGAGGACCCATGCAGCTTTACGCTTTCAAAAGCAAAACCCCTTTGGGTATTGGCCGAGAACATGGTGAGGAGTTCAGAGACTCCATTCGTGAGCTTGCCGAAGCCCGCGTAGAACTTCTATGTAAAGAGCCTCAATTTGGAACCAAGTCAGACATATTTGAGCTCGCTTTGGCTCACCTGCCCATTCTAAAGTCTTATGATAAGCCACTTTTTGAAGAGCTCATGGGTATCTCAGAGGGCTCTGGCATTTCTGAAGCAGAAGCTGTCATTGTTAACCACTATACAGACATGCGCGATATCACTGGCTGCACCGCAGTCTACGTGCCTACTGAAAACGGCCCTTTGCTTGGCCAAACCTGGGACATAGATATCTCAGCCCTCAAGCACGCCAGATTGTTTCAAATAGGCGATACCTATGTCTTTACCTCCGTTGGCTGCTTAGGAGTTGCCGGTTTTAACACGCAGGGCCTAGGGCTTTGTATCAATAACTTAAACAGCACAGACGCCCGTGTTGGCTTACTTTGGCCAGCTCTCATCAGGCGCATATTGCGCGAAAGCAGCGCTCAAACTAGCCGCGATCTAATACTGGATGCCCCCATCGGCGGCGGCCGCCATTTTGCCGTGGCTGACTTAACTAACCTATATGCCATCGAAGCCAGCAGCACACGCCAAAAAGTGATCTGTGACAACCCAGATAATACCTACTGGCATACCAATCACTGCCTAGATTCAGAAATTGGCGAAGTTTGCAAAATCAGGCAGGGCTCAAGCACTTTTGAGCGCTACGAACAGGCTGAAAAGCATATCAAATCAAACCCACCTAAAAACCTCAATGATCTTTGGGGCTTACTGGCCGAAGTCTCTTTGGACCCAGCAAAAGTAGAAGGCCGAATTGTGACCTGCGGCGCATTGGCCATGAACCTAAAAACCCAAGAATGGCGCGCCTGCCAAGGCCCGGTCAAACTGTCATCCCGGGCTCGCGTGCCCTATA
>JAESQZ010000128.1 GCA_016764955.1 Deltaproteobacteria bacterium
GGTTACAAAGTGAACTCCTGTGTAATTCCAAAATTGTGTAATCATAGAAGCTCGACGCTCATAGATGACCGCATCTGCCCCTCCCAATGTTTGCCCACTTGAAAAAACAACCAAATCTCGATTGAACATTCTAATAACCAAACGCAAAAAATAGCCGGATAGTAAAACAGCTAAAATTGGATTTTGATCTTCTGGCTCTTGCACACTGTAAACAATGATAATCAAGAGTAATGCGAAAAAAATGACGAGAAAAATTCCGAACATTTTATTTAATCTGCCGCTTCTCTTGTCGTAAGTTTTCTTCTTTGATAGATCTCATGATAAGCATCTATGGCTTTTTCTAAGTCAAAATGTTTTTCAGCCAATACCCTGGCTTCTTGGCATACTCCCTGATTTTTTGAACATTCGAATAGTTTTTTCGCTGCTCGTTCTAAAGAATCATCGCTGAAATCTGATAACACAATGCCAGCCAAACTCCCTTCTAATACTCTCGCCATATCTCCCACAATATTGGCAACCACAGGAACTCCACAAGCTAATAATTCACCCAACTTCGTCGGTGCAGAACCTCGCTTTGAGAACGATGGCCTAATCAAACAAATTCCTGCTTGGGCACTGCGAATTAAATCCGGTACTTCACTATTATCCACCGAACGATGAATCAGCTCTTGCTCTGCTCCCATCGAAATCAATGCCTCTCGAAACTCATGAATAGGTGATTTAGTGACCAGCAAAAATCTTGGTTTAGCAGCCACACGGCGCCAAGCAGCATAGAATTTAAGCATCTCTTGGGTCATGTAGCAGCCCCCCAAAGAGCCAACATAAATCAGAATCCCCCCTCGCCCCCTTTTTCCAAAGGGGGGAAGTGAAAACCGTTTTAAGTCCGTACAAGTTGAAATCACCGAGATAGGTGCTTTGATTTCATTCCGATAGGCATATTCTTTTAGTAGATAGTTTTTAAGCGAGTGCGTCAAAACAGTGATTGCATCTGCATGTTTAAACAATTGGCGTTCAAGTTTTTTAATCAACCGATAAAGCCAGCCACCGGAACTCCAAGAACCGGAATCCACTTTTTCATCTGCCCAAAGCCCACGTGTGTCGAATAATAGCGGCGTTCTTGAAATTTTTGCCCACAATAACATCATGGCACAGGGTACATAAGAGCGAACATGGATCCTATTTACTCTGCCCATGAGACACAGCAAAGAACCGACTTTCAGCCCAAGCCACATATCAAACATAGTGGCTAGCACCGAAGGAGATCTATGATAACGTAGAGTGGTCCAGCGGATATTTGGTGCAAGATTTTTTCGAAAACATAAGGGCGTCCCAGGTTTCTCAAAACTCAGAAGCTCAAATTGATGACCCCGCTCAGACAAGCCTCGAACATAGGGAAGCACCTGGCTTTGACCTAAGGGATCCATAAGACCATCGTAGCTTACATAGAGAATCCGTTTAAACATTGGGTTTTTGGGCAACTGCATGCCAATAAGGCGAATGTTCTGAAAAGCAAATATTCGTCAGACCAGCATTCTCAAGCATGGACCGTATCTCAAGTTGAGAAAAACGTTTCTCAAGAGGTGTACCAAATCGATCCAAGGAGTCATTTCTCATGATTTTAAAAGATTTATCTCGGTATGATGAAAGTGGAATTTTTCCCATATAGGAATCCATCTTTGGAATATGTGATAGTGCCCTGCAAAAAGAAGCCATTGGCCAATAAACAATTGCTGCAATTATCTCACAAGCAATCTTCTTAGATTTTGGGGGAAAATCGGAAATTCGATTTCTAAAAACAGTTACAAAAGAAAGCAGGTTTTTGTACCACCAAGGTCTGTTATCAAGATTGAAATAAAGATACACCAAAAACCATCCTCCTGGCTTAAGCTTAGTAACACATTTTTTGACAGCATCCTCCGTTCTTGGAATATGATGCAAAACACCGAGACTCATTACAAAATCAAAACTATTATTTGCGAAAGGCATTCTTTCTACTTCTGCCTGAGTAAATCTGACATTTTTAACTCCAGATTTATCCAATTCAGACTTCGCAGAGAAAACAGCCTCACTTGGATCAATCGCTTCAATAAATTTAACTTTATCTGAGAGATATTTAGCCCAACGACCAGACCCGCAGCCAACATCCAGAACCAAAGAATCTTGGCTCAACATTGAATCATCTACAAGGTCAAAATAAGATTTTGCACAGGACTCTATCTCCTCATCGCTGAATGAAGAGAATTTTTTCCATTCATGTCCGAAAGAGGCAACTGTTTTTAGATCTTGGTTACCTATTTGAGAATCAAGAAAAGATTTAATCTCAATATCATCTTGTTTACAAACAGAGTATGGAATACTCAGATATTCAAGCATTTTAACTTTCCGCCTATAAAACCGATTCCAAAACAGTTATCCATTTATCAGCTAAAGCCTGATCATTGGCTGCTTGGCAAGCGTAATTTTGTCCTAAAAGCGCTGTTTTTTTCCTTAGATCTTCATCACCAATTAATGTTTCCAGGCATCTTCCCCAATCTTCTTTGGTCGCATACATCTCATTAATTCCTACTGCCTTCATACAGCGCATATGCGCAGGGGTCGAAGAAGTAAGCACAGGTAAACCCATACGCCACAACATAAGCAACCGGTTTTCTGGTTTTGCCCAATAGATGGGTGGCTTTTGAGGAATTGGCAGCAGAGCAATATCACACTGTGTACAAATAGTTGAGAGCATGGCTGAATTCCATTCGTATAAGTAAAATGGAATCCCTTTCAAAATACCAGTCAATTCCTTCTTAAGCGAATGCTTCCAGGCCAATGGGCCATTATGGCTTGGGTATTCTAAATCCGTTACCAGGTGCAAAGCGATAGGTTTCTTCTGATGAATCTGCTTGAGAACTGGCGCAATTTCTCGAAATGTCCAGGCATTACTTCCCATCCCTTCCCAAGCGATATGAACCACATCGCCAATCTGATAATTTCTTTTAATATTTTGAATTTGGTCTCGATTAAAGTCCTAAATATTAAATACCTTTTGGTTATAAGACTCATAGGATTTTTTCTGCTCAGGCGTACTACATACTACTGCATCAGCTCGACGCATCATCTGTTTGATTGATTCATGATAGCTGAACTCTAAATAGTGATGTTGCCTAAACAAAAATTTTGCTAAACCTCGAAATAATGCCCTCGGCTCCAAAACAGAAACATCTAAATAAGAATCAACAAACTCAAATACCAGTTTTGTTTTTTCGTTCTTAAACCGACTCCAGTAAGTCAGATCACAATTTTGATTCAAAATAATCACATCATATATTCCACCTGGCTGATAAACTTCATATTCCAAACCAACCAATTGAGCGAAGATACTAAATCGCCTTAAATTGGCAGCCGCGATGGGATTTTTACTCCAAGGCAGCCAGGCAATCCTAAGTTTTTTAATTTGCTCTAAACTATTCATAATAATGGATGCCCCAAATCTCTCTCGGAAATCACATGAGGCTCTATAGGCCATCTAATGCCAATAGCTGGATCGTCCCAACAAAGACCTCTTTGTAAATTCTGATCAAAATAATTCGAAATTTGATAATGCACCAATGTATTATCTGCCAGGGTGATAAAGCCATGAGCAAAACCCTTTGGAACATAGAGCGCCCCATGACTTTCAGAGGAAAGCTCCACTCCAAACCATCGTCGATAACTTGGTGACTTCGGCCGAATATCAATGGCTACATCAAAAATTTTTCCAGCCAAACAACTAACCAGCTTGTCTTCGGCACTAGGCCCTACTTGATAATGCATCCCTCTCA
>JAESQZ010000010.1 GCA_016764955.1 Deltaproteobacteria bacterium
GCCTCCGAGCCGGGATCCAGCGAAATTACTGGACCCCGGATCAAGTCCGGGGTGACTATTATGCTGGTTCATTTCCAACATTCTTTTTGCCGCTGTCTTAAGCCCGGAAAAAGAGTATTCCAAAGTCTTTGTTTTTTCGAATGCAATCGGAAACTCAAAACGATTTTCATCACCACCCTGAGCAAGGTTGTCTATCTCTTTTCCAGCTGGGTAGCTCAACCCCATCATGCGGCCAATCTTATCAAAGGCTTCACCCGCTGCATCATCCCGCGTTTGCCCTAGCAATTTAATCTCATATTGCTCATTACAATAATAAAGCGCCGAGTGGCCACCAGAAGCGATCAATCCCACAAAAGGTGGCTTGGGGAAATCAGGCTCGCCTAAGCCTGCCATCAAGTGGCCTTCAATATGATGAACGCCCAAAATTGGGATCCCTAAGCCCTGAGCAAAGCCTTTGGCAAACTGCACGCCAACTAGCAAAGATCCAATCAATCCTGGCCGATTGGTAACAGCTACAGCTTCTACTTGATTTGCTTTGATTCCCGCAATTTCGAACGCTTGCTTGCATAGCTCTTCGATTTTATCTAGATGCTTTCGGGACGCCACTTCGGGCACAATCCCGCCCCACTTTGCATGCTCTTCAATTTGAGAGTAAACGCAATCAGCCAATATTTGGCCCTGGCCATCCAAAATGGCCACAGCACAATCATCGCAACTGGATTCAATAGCTAAAACAATCCGGGGGTTCATTCTTAAAGATCTATTACTATGCAAATTAAGTTCTGCAAACCCCTTGACCAGAATACGATCTAATGACATTTGTAACCGCTTAGACCCACCGGTCACCTATTACAATAAAGAGGTTTTTTAATATGAGATATTTTTGCGCACGATTTTTTGTTCTTTCTTTACTCGCAACCCAATTAATGGCTAATGGCGATGGTTATCAAGTCTGTGGCGAGTATGCTTCCTGGTGTAAATCAGCCCACGAGCAGTCAAAGGTACATGGCCGAACCGTAGGGCTCGGAATTGCAGGCCTTGCAGCAGGCACTTTTGGCATCTTTCCTGTTGGAATTTTGACAGTAGTTGCTGTTGGCGTTGACGTAGCTTACGCACCCAACAAAGAAGTGGCTATCTCTAACTATGTTGCAGCACCATTTGCTTTTATCCCGGCATATTTCTGGACATTGCGAGTTTATAACCAAGTCGCTGCTGCGCGAACTGACGTAACGACTGCTGAACAGAGAGAAACTGCCGCCAATACTGCAAGCGATTCTGCCCAAGCTAGTGTTCAGCGACAAGTAAGCGCAGCCACTGCAGAACTACAACGTCAGATTGAGACTCAACAACTCAAATCTCAACTCGAACTTCTGCAAGTTCAGCATAAACTAGAATTGGCTATCGCTCAAGCTGCTGCTGCTGCTGCTGCTGCTGATAGTGGCAAGTAAAGTCTCCACTCCTCTACACCTATCCACAAAGTGGATACCGAATATAGCCCCGTGCGTTAGCGCGGGGTAGTATGGCAAGTAACCATGCAAATAGCGAAGCTACGGCTGAAACTATACTCAGCCGACCCTTCGGGTCTTTAAAGCGGATACTCCATTAATCCCCGGACTAACGCCCGGGGCTTTATTCAAAAATCCGCTTCGCGGAAAAAATTCCCCTGCCTCCTGGCGCCGAAGATAGAGCGTCTCGGATAGAATAAGCATGAAATCTCTCGTGCTTATTCTGAGTTTATTATCCTGCTCACTTACCGCTGCTCCCACCAGTAACGAAAATAAATGGAACCCTTGGCTGGCTACCGGGTGGAGCCTGTGGAATATTTTATCCCCTATGCAAAGTGGAATTCACCCAGCCTTAAGCAAAGCAGGCTATACGCTGAATTTTGCAAAAGAGCTGAGCAGCTGTAGTGACAGCAAAGTTTTATCAACCTCGCTATCTGCCGCAACCTTGGCATTTAATATTTACGCCATATACTTGAGCGCTCAAGAACTGGTTCGGCCAGAGACACGCTCTGTTTTCGATGTTCTTCTTGCACCTCGCCCGATTATCGACACCGCTGGGCACTGCATGTTTGCCTGGGCGGCATTTGAAGAGCTTTGGGATGCTTCTGAGGAATATAGAAATTGGTTGTTTCCGGTTGAACGTGAAGCTGAAACCGAAGAATCAATTCCATCTGAATAAATCTGCCGTGATGTGCATTTCGCCAGCTGGTATATTGGAAATTAGACAGATATGCAGTTTGTATCCCTCTCCCCTTGAGGGAGAGGGACCAAGGGTGAGGGGTTCACCCTCGAAAAGCTTGGTTTGTTTTCTTCGAAGCTTACGAGCGTTTTTCTTGAAGTATGGATCTAACATGCATATGCCAAACGGGTGAACCCCTCACCCTTAGTCCCTCTCCCTCAAGGGGAGAGGGATACAAACCGCATATCTGTCTAATTTCCAACATGCCCTCAGGCTGTCCGGGTCAACGGCGATTGACACCCTCTTTCAACAGTGGTCCGATGTGTCAATCATGAAATTTATTTTATTAAGCCTAGCGCTTGTATCTGCGCCATTGGCAGCGCATTCGCATCATGGCAATGCCACCCAAGCACTTACTCTCACATCAATATCTATCGATACAATAGAGCTTGTTAGGCACATCGCCTCGCTAAAAGCAGGTATGGGCTATCACCATGTTATTGATCCGTTAATCCACCTTAGTAATATTGTCGAAGTAAGCTGGCTATCATTTGGAGAGAAATCTCCACACCTAGCATTATCTGCAATATCATTCTTACTAAACTCTTACGTTGTACCCGGAGGGTGTCATGATTGCTGCCACTTAGACAAAAACGATGGTTCTTGGAAAAAAATCATGGCTCTTTGGGGCGTGATTGACTCTCTAAACCACGCTGGCGTTGCGATTGCAGCAGCGAATTCTATTGCTACACTACTTTGGCAAAAACATGGGGCATCTCCTGATAATAAGCCTGAAGAGGTAGAGGCTCTACTGGAAAACTAGAGCTTAATGCTGGATCCCGGGTCAAGCCCGGGATGACGGCATAGACCCTGGCCTGCGCCAGGGTGACTTAAGTAGCCCACTTGTCATGAGACCCTCGTTGTGCTCTAGCCTAAGCCATGTCTCGACGAAAAATTGCGCTTATTGGCGCGGGTAATATCGGTGGCACGCTTGCTTTGCTTAGCATGCAACGCCAACTTGGCGACGTGACTCTCTTTGATGTCTTCGGAGGCACCGCCAAAGGCAAGGCTCTAGACCTAAGCCAAATGGCCTCTTTAGCTGGCAATGATATGCATCTCAAGGGCACAGACTCTTACGCTGATATTAAAGGCGCTGATGTTTGTATTATCACGGCAGGTTTTCCTAGAAAGCCAGGCATGGGTCGTGAAGATCTGCTGCAAAAAAATCTTGAAGTCATGAAACAAGTCGCAAGTGGGGTTCGTGAGTATGCACCTAAAGCTTTTTGTGTGGTCGTCACGAATCCATTAGATGCCATGGTTTATGCTTTTCACAAAGCAAGTAACTTACCTAAGAGTCATGTAGTCGGCATGGCAGGCGTTTTAGACTCAACGCGCTTTCGCATGTTTTTATCCGAAGAACTTCAAATCAGTCGTAACGATATTCAGGCTTTTGTTTTAGGGGGACACGGCGATGATATGGTGCCCTTAACGCGCTTTTCAAATGCCGGTGGCATCCCGCTGCCCCAATTGGTCGAGATGGGCATGCTCAAGCAAGATAAGCTAGACGCCATGGTTGAGCGCACCCGAAAAGGTGGCGGCGAGATTGTCCAGCTCTTGGGCAACGGCTCGGCTTTTTACACACCTGCGCTTTCAGCAATCGAAATGGCTGAAAGTTATCTTTATGATCAAAAACGCCTCTTGCCTTGTGCAACTTATTTAGAAGGCGAATATGGCTACAACAATATTTTTGCCGGTGTACCTATTATTATTGGCGCAAATGGCGTTGAAAAAGTCGTCGAGCTACAATTAGAGCCAAACGAAAAAGAAGCCTTTGAGCGCTCCATGGCCTCGGTTCAAAAAACGGTGGACGAAGTCAATGCGTTTAATTAGCGCGAAAATCATCATGGCCCTCTCGGGCCTTTTTTTGATCGTTTTTATTATTGGGCACCTTTTGGGAAACCTGCAGATTTTTTTAGGGCCCGAAGTCTTCAATGCCTACTCAGAACTCTTACGCCAGTATCCGATAACGCTTTGGAGCGTTCGGATTTTGCTCATCGCAGCATTTGCAAGTCACATCGTCACAGCGATTTATTTGGCCAATGTTAATCGCCAAGCAAGGCCCATCAACTATAGTCAAAAACACAACGTAAAAGCCTCTTTAGCATCCAGAACAATGCTCTCAGGCGGCTTAGTTTTACTCGCCTTTTTGCTGTTTCACCTGGCTCACTTAACTTGGCGGTGATTTTCCCAAGTTATGATTACTTGGATCTCTACCAGTTCACCATCATGAGTTTTCAAGCCTGGTGGGTCACGCTCCTTTATATTATTGCGCAAGGTGCTTTGTTTCTGCATCTAAGCCACGGCTTTTCAAGTGCAGCACAGACTTTGAGCGTCACCCGTTGGCATGCTGATTGCATTAGGCGAGTTGGCCAGGCTTTTGCGATTATCATCGCACTTGGTTATATTTCGATACCGCTTTGTATTTGGATAGGACTTCTTCATGCTTGACTCCAAAATCCCAAATGGCCCTATTGAAGACAAATGGGATAATTTTGTCGCTAACTCAAAACCCATTAATCCAGCCAACAAGCGCAAATATCATATTATCGTCGTGGGCACTGGCCTAGCGGGTGCTTCTGCAGCAGCCACTTTAGGCGAGCTTGGCTTTAATGTCTCGTGCTTTTGCTACCAAGATAGCCCCAGGCGTGCACATAGTATCGCTGCCCAAGGCGGCATCAATGCTGCCAAAAATTACAAAGGTGACGGCGACAGCGTTAGACGCTTGTTTTATGACACCGTCAAAGGCGGTGACTTTAGATCACGTGAGGCCAATGTTTATCGATTGGCACAACTAAGCGTTAAGATTATCGACCAATGTGTTGCCCAAGGTGTGCCCTTTGCCCGTGAATATGGCGGACTTTTGGATAATCGCTCTTTTGGCGGCTCGCTGGTTTCAAGAACTTTCTACGCACGCGGCCAAACTGGCCAGCAGCTTTTATTGGGCGCTTACGGTGCCTTAAACCGCCAAATTGCAGCCGGCAAAGTAAAGAGCTATCCTTTCACTGAGTTACAAGATTTGATTCTGGCTGATGGCCAAGCAAAAGGCGTCACTGTTCGGAACTTACGCACTGGCGAAATTCAAGCACACACAGCAGACGCCGTTGTGCTTGCAACTGGTGGCTATGGCCCTGTATTTTATCTATCAACCAATGCCATTGGTTGCAATGTCAGCGCGACTTACAAAGCTTATAAAAAAGGTGCGCTCTTTGCGAACCCTTGCTATA
>JAESQZ010000129.1 GCA_016764955.1 Deltaproteobacteria bacterium
AGGCGTAGTACCAGGAGATCGTTTTTCGTCTGCCGCAAACATATCCACCATACTACCAGTAGAACTGTCAGCTAGAGTCTTTTCGTGCTTTTGATCGACGAATGGGGCACCAGCTGCCCCATTCACATCTTTAGATCTATCCACTGCCCCCCCTTTTGAAGAAGAGCTTACGCTTCTTCGTTAGAAGTGGTCAAATCATAGTAGATTTTTAGTATCGCCCACCACGGTTTCCACCGCGACCACCACCACGGTCGCCACCGCGGTCGCCACGGCCTTCACCGCGAGGCGCCATAGGACGGGCTTCGTTCACCACAATGGCTCTGCCGCCCAAATCTGCACCGTTTAGCTTCTCAACAGCCTCGCTTGCTTCTGAGTCCGAAGACATCTCCACAAAGCCAAAGCCTTTGCTGCGACCAGAGAATTGATCCATGATCACACGCGCAGAATCTACCTGGCCATACTCAGCAAAAGCATCTGTCAAGACGTCATCTGTTACTGAAAATGGCAAATTACCAACATACAATTTTTTACTCATCTTACACCTCCATAAAGGACCTAAGCGCTTCGGGAGGGCAGGCACCATGCCAACGGACTCTTATATGAAGCAAACCTAACTTTTGGGACCCTAGCCCAAGGATTTCAGCTTTGCAAGCCCCCTAATCTTCTTCCCCAGATACAGTCAGATCATAGGCCCCCAAGGCTTCCAAAAGCTCTTCAAGGGCATCTACTGCGTTAGCAGACTCTAAAATAATCGTGACACGATTGCTGCGGGAGCGCGCCACAGGGGCATCCTCCCAATTTACCTCATCTTTTTCGATAATATATTCGTCTGCTGAGACACCAAATTCTTCAAACATGTCTGGCACTTCTGCATCATGATCGCTTTCCATGATCCACGAGAACCACGTATTTAAAGCTTTAGCAGCCTCTTTCGCTGTCTCATCAGTGTCAAAAGTTGCAATTATTTCGATTTCATCCATTGAACTCTCCGGTTGGGAGAATCAAAACATGCTGTATTCAAAAAAATCAAGAGAGTTCTAACGATAATTCTTGGCTTAAAAAATAAATTCATGCCCTCTTTGCTTATTCCCCAGATGAGACTGATATTTTTTCTAAAGAATTTCTTGCATCATTTCGCGAACTCTCTTTTAGGCCCTGATAATCACAAGCGCTGGTTAAGCGAGATTCATGGCCCAGTATTAAGTGATCTCTCAAGTGCTGCCACTCAAAAGATCCAAAGCCATATGCTTGTCGCCTATTTGGATCCCTTTGACAATCTAGCTCCAAACTCTCACCCGTCAGAACTACTACTCCTCAAGCCGAAAACGCTAAAAGAAGCGCTCGCAATGACCCAGGAGCTACTCAAAAACGCCGGCCTTCATATGCTGATTATTGATTCTTTGTTCTGGTTTGACGCTAAATTAGCTGAGTTTGAACAGGCACTCAAAGCGCTGGACCAAATGGGCAACGACCATAAAAAAAGGATCCTGCTAGTGAATCCTGAAAATGGTGTCCGAAAGTATTTGGAGCCTACGCTAGAAGCGTTTTGTGAGTCCGTCGCCCCGGCCTCCGAGCCGGGGTCCAGCACTGGATCCCGGGTCAGGCCCGGGATGACAATTACGCAGCGTTGCGAACAATGATCTGATCGCGCTCAAAACAAACGCGCACCACACCACCTTTGTCAGTTCCCAAAGGAGCCAACGGCAATCGCAAGAAAGGGCCACCAGCATGAATTCGCTGGGCCTTATACAAACGCTCTTGGCCAGTCATAGGCACTGATCGGCCGCGAGTTCCCGGACCATAATTCTCAGCAATGTACTTATCCAAAGTGTCGGTTTTCTTACCGGCTGCTCGAAGCTCTTTTACGGCTCTGCGCAACAAAGAAGCGATGTTCTTTCGGCCCTTTAGAAGTCTTTCGACACCATCCATACCCTCAATTAAATAGGCGATCTGGATGTCTTTGAAAGAAACCAAAGTCCTTTTATTTTTTGCTTATCTGAAGCCATTTTTTACCTCTTTTCTATAATTAACGCTCAAAAGCTTGCCCTAAATCTTTTAATAAGTCAATAGGGTCTTCTATGCCTATCGATAACCGAATTAAACCATCAACTATTCCAAGATTTTCTCTTACTTTGAGAGGGACAGAGGCATGGGTCATTACTGCTGGTAAGCCAATCAAACTTTCCACACCTCCAAGGCTTTCGGCACACCTAAATAGTTGTGTAGATTCATTAAATCGTTTTGCAGCTTCCAAGCCACCTTTAATCACAAAAGATATCATCCCCCCTGGATGAGCCATTTGTTGTTTACATAACTCATATTGAGGGTGTTCTTTCAAACCCGGGAATATCACTTTCTCAACTTTCGAGTGTTCAACCAAAAAATCGACAATTTTTCGGGCGTTTAAGCAGTGAGCCTCCATTCGAGCAGCCAGCGTTTTGATACCTCTTAAGACCAAAAAACAATCCATAGGACCAGGCACAGCGCCCACTGCATTGGTCAAATAGGCCAATTGCTCAGCCCACTGATCATTATTAGTAACAACCGCGCCCCCTATGACATCACTATGCCCCCCTAGATACTTGGTTGTGGAGTGCACGACCAGATCAGCACCTAACTCAATTGGCCTTTGTAAATAAGGGGTTGCAAAGGTATTATCGACTACCAAAGCTGCCCCATGCGCATGGGTTATTTTAGCTAACCCCTTAATATCAGAAAGCTTTAGCATTGGATTAGTAGGCGTTTCCACCCACACGAACTTGGTATTTTTCTGCAAAGCAGGCTCTAAATTCGACACATCGCTTAAATCTACAAAAGTCGTTTCTATCCCAAAGCGTGAAAAAACTTGGGCCATAAGCCTACGAGTCCCACCATAAAGATCATCACCCGCCACAACATGATCACCCTGAGATAAGCACATTAAAAGCGTAGACATCGCTCCACAACCGGAGCTGAAAGCAAAGCCGTGCTTAGCGCCCTCTAAAGCCGCCAAACTATCCTGCAAGGCTGTTCGGGTTGGATTATGCGTTCTTGAGTACTCATAACCCTTATGTTTACCTGGCGACTCTTGAATATAGGTCGATGAAAAAAACACCGGCGGCATTACCGCACCTGTGATAGGTTCCGGCTCTTGGCCAGCATGAATACATTGTGTCGCTAAAGCGTTTTTAGATTCAGTCATTTGGATGAGGAGCTTAAACATGAATACCTTAAAAAACCAGACAATTTTTATCACAGGAGCAAGCCGCGGAATAGGCCGGGCTATTGCACTTAAATGCGCAGCAGACGGTGCCAATATTGTAATTGCAGCCAAAACTTCTGAGCCAAATCCCAAACTACCTGGCACCATCCATACTGTCGCAGAAGAAGTCAAAGAAGCTGGTGGGCAAGCGCTCCCACTGGTTTTAGACGTCCGTAATGCTGATCAAATTAAAGAGCGCGTTGACGAAGCAGCTAAGCATTTTGGTGGCATTGATATTTTGGTTAACAATGCCGGCGCGATTAAACTAACTTCAACCGAAAATACACCTGCTAAAGCTTTTGACTTGATGATGAACATCAATACCCGAGCGACTTTCTTGTGCTCTCAAGCTTGCATCCCTTATTTGAAAAAATCTTCAAATGCTCATATTTTAAACCTTTCGCCACCAGTAAGTTTCAAACCTGACTGGCTAGAAAATAACATCGCTTACACCATCACAAAGTTTGGCATGAGCTTTTGCACCTTAGGCATGGCGGCTGAATTTCGTTCAGACAAAATCTCCGTCAATTCGCTTTGGCCACGCACAGCTATTGCCACTGCAGCGATTAGTATGCTCTTAGGCGAATCGGGCATGAAACAAGCTCGCAAGCCCGAGATCGTTGCAGACGCCGCTCATGCGCTATTTTTAACGCCAGCAGGTGAAATCACTGGCCAGTGGCTCATAGACGATGACTTCTTGAAAAAGCATCTTAAAATCGAAAACTTTGACCACTACTCTTACGTACCTGGTGAAAAAAACCTGATTCCCGACTTTTTTGTGGATTAAGCCCCTTCTGTCATCCCGGCCTTGAGCCGGGCTCCAGTAATATCATGCCAATGGATTTATCCTCTCTATTTCAGAAAACCGTTCAAAATCACTATCTGCCGTACAAATTTTGAGACCATGCCCTAAACATAAAGCAGCTAAATGTGCATCTGGAACCAATTTGGGCTGATTTAGGCAGCGCTTTAACAACTTGCCTAAAATCATTTATGCCACTCGCCTTCTGCAAGAGATAACACTTCCTGCACATTATCAAGACTGCCAGTAAGGCACCCACCCATGTCCACAGAAGGTGTTTCATAATGCTTTCTAGGCCTTTTTTTCTTAAGCTCCCAATGAGATAGACCTTCCCGTAAAGCCTGGTTTAGGACTTCTTTAAAAGACGCATGTCGCTCAGTTTGGAATTTAGCCAGTAGCACAGACAGGTCATTATCAAGTGTCAAAGTAGTTCTCACGCATCAAAGCATAGCAGATTTGATGCCTTGATACACATTGCGGATTCCTAAATAATTATTGTTTGTCTAAGATTTTACTGTTTTCATTTTTGATCCGCGAAGCGGATGCATTACTTTTCCATAGACGGGGCTATATTCGAGTCTCCGCTTCGCGGATCAAAATTGAAACACGATTTCAAACGCAAATACAAGGCTAAAAATCAGAAGCAATATAGCCGTTTGAGGCAACAAAGCTTTGAGAGTGCTCTTTCGAAGCTTAATAAAAGCCAGCAATATGATTAAGCTGGCTACCCAGGCTTTCATACTAAATGCAATAAAAGCCGGCACCAGCAAACAAAACAAATATTCGGCATGCGCAAAGTTAGGCCCAAATCGAACGGCCAAAGTTCTCTTATTCGCTTTTTGATCAGTCTCTAAATCCCGCAGATTATTCACCACCAAAATCGAGCAAGCCATTAGGCCGATAGCCACACCTGCCCAAGCAGGCTGCCAAGAAAATTTTAGCGTCTGCAAATAATAAGTCCCAGCGACAGCAACCGGCCCAAAAAAGATGAGCACAAAAACTTCGCCTAAACCGATATAAGCCAACGCATAAGGGCCCGCTGTATAAGCAATTCCTGACGCCACAGACAAAACACCAATCAGCAAAATCGGCCAGCCGCCGCGCATCACCAGCGCTAATCCTAAAAACACAGCCAGAGCAAAAGCACCCACAAAAGCAGCTTTCACTTGATCAGGGGAAATCAACCCCGCTTGCGTAACACGAGTTGGCCCAACACGCTCTTTATCTGCGCCTTTTTGATGATCAAAATAATCGTTAGACAAATTGGTCCCGATTTGAATCATCAACGCGGCCAAAGCAGTTATGAGAGCAATGCTGATATCAAGTACGCCCTCACGCGCTGCAAACCCAAGGCCTAAAACCACTGGCGCCAACGCGATTGTCAGAGTCTTGGGCCTAATAGCCAACAACCAATTTTTCATATTTCACCAAAGGTGTCAGAGTTTAAATGCCCTAATCCAACAAACTTCGCAACATCCAGGCGGTTTTTTCATGAACCGTCATGCGCCCAGTCAGCATATCTGCTGTGACTTCATCATGCGCTTTGGATACTGTCTCAAACATTTTACGAGCATTACGCGCAATGGTCTCATGGCCTTCTGCTAAATCCTGAACCATGGTGTCAGCATGTGGCACTTTATGAGCTTCTTTGATATGCGTTGCTTGGGCATAAGCGTTATAGCTGCCAGGCGCTTCAGCACCTAATGCTCTCATGCGTTCTGCTATCAAATCTACCGCTTCCCAAAGTTCGTTATATTGACCCTCAAACATTTCATGCAAGGTCTTAAAATGAGGTCCTGTCACGTTCCAGTGATAATAGTGCGTTTTTAAATAGAGCGAAAAAGTATCTGCCAGCAAGTGGCTCAAATCTTGTGCAATCTTTTCTCGAGTTCCAGCAGCTATGCCTATATTGATTTCCATCCCTTTAAACTACTGGAAGGGCTACGAATTATTCAAGCTACGCGTCACTTCTGTCTTAAGGCGCTGGCCTTTCATACAAGTATGGGTGGCCTCCATTTGAACCTGAACCCACTTGGGCTCCAGAATACCAAAGCAGGTATCAGCTACTTGAGCTGTAAGATTCTCTTGTAGCTGCAGACGATGCGCATAGGCTTTAATCAGTGATTCAAAGGCACCAGCCCCTGCCAAATACTGCCCGGGCTGATAGCGAATCTGAGCCTTGCCATAAAATGGCAAAAACATATGTTCACACAAAGACATAAACGGAATATCTTGAATTTCGATTACCCCTTCATAGGGCACCGTGAGCGGCAAGCGAGCGTTTCTCAAAATACCATGAGGGTTTAACCCGTAACCTTCTGTTAATTCAGAAAAAGCCTTAGCTGCCATGGAGGGTGTCTGCCTAAGCTCTTCAGTCTTTCGAGAGTCTTCGGTGCACTCCAAAAGCTTCTCAAAACAAAGCTCAAACTGGCTAGACTTAAAATCTTCCCGCTCTGCCTGCCTAGGCAGCGGGTTTTCAGTCCAATTGGCTGGTATTTTAGCAATTTCCATGGGTTATCCTTGCCGCAACAGGCGCAAAACTCTTGCGATGTATGGCACAAGGCCCCCATTGATTCAACGCCTCTAAATGCACCTTTGTCCCATAACCTTTGTGCTTATCGAAGCCATATTCAGGGTACTTTACTGCATAGTCCACCATCATGCGATCCCGATGAACTTTGGCTACGATAGAAGCTGCCATGATGCACTCATGCAAGCCATCACCACCCACAAAAATTTTTTGTTGAACCAAAGGACCCAAAGGCGCCTTTTGGTTGCCATCTACCCAAGCTTCTTGAACTAAAACTTTCAAATCTTCAAAAGCCAATTTCATGGCCAACAAAGATGCTTGCAAAATATTTATCTTGTCAATTTGCTCGTGAGAGACAACGCCTACCCCAACCGAAAGCGCTTGCTCAAATATAGCGCCCAGCAAAGTATTTCGCTTTTTTGCGCTTAGTTTTTTGGAGTCTGATATACCTAAAATAGGTTGTTTGGGATCAAGTACAACCGAGGCCGCTACAACTGGGCCTGCCAGCGGGCCTCTTCCGGCCTCATCTAAGCCAGCGATCAGTCTATTTGTCTCGCTCACGAATACGAGCTTTCTTACCACGTAGGCCACGCAAGTAATAAAGCTTAGAGCGTCTGACACGACCTTTTTGCTTCACTTCGATCTTTTCAATTCGAGGGCTGTGAAGCGGGAAAATACGCTCAACACCTTCGGAGAAACTCACTTTACGAACAGTTATGGCCCTACGATTACTAGCACCACGCTGAGCGATCAACACACCTTCAAATGCCTGAATACGCTCTTTTGTGCCTTCCTTAATCTTGAAGGAAACGCGCAAAGTGTCGCCTACACGGAAGTCAGGATAGTCCGTTCGGATCTCCGGTTTTTCAATCAAATCAATTAGATTGGCCATAGGCTGTCCTTGTGGCAGACAATTGTTAGAAGATCAATACCCAACTGTTTATGATAAACAACTTTTGAATAATCTAATAGTGCTGGAAACTCTCCTAAAGCAGGCACCCCTTGCTGGCCAATCATCTTGGGCGCCGTCAGCCAGGCTACTTCATCCACCAAATTTTCTTTTAATAGTGCAGTTAATAAAACCCCGCCCCCTTCTATCATAATACTGCTAACCCCCTGTTCTCCAAGCGCTTCCAGCTTGGTTTTCAAAGAGGTTTTGGAGTCAAAAATAACATGCTCGGGCTGCCTTTTAGCTTCTCTATCTTCAAATCGCGCTGTTAATTGAGGTTTGTCTATGCGCCAAGTGTTGGCTCCTACACCCACCACATCAAAAAACTCGCGCATTTCATGGGTCCAAATTTTCGCCTCAAAGCCTGTAATCTGAGTTTGCTCCCCAGCTCTAAAAGCGATTTTGCCATCTAGCGAAGTCGCAATCTTGCCCAACACATAAGGACGCTTTTTCAAGACCCGAGTCTCAAATGGCAGAATCAGACTACGTGCCCAGTCAAACTCTTCAGTGTCAGAAACTTGAACCACCTCAATGCCTGCTGCCCTCAGTACTTTGCTTCCCCCTCCAAGCACCTCAGGGTCAGGATCCCAGGCTCCAAAAATAACGCGCTTGATACCAGCGTCAATAATAGCCTGAGTACAAGGCGGTGTGCGACCATGATGATTACAAGGCTCCAAAGTTCCATAAAGCGTGGCACCCCTTGCCTTCTCGCCCGCCTGCTTTAAAGCCATTGCTTCTGCATGAAGCTCACCTGCTTTGGCGTGATAGCCAGTCGCAATAACCTTGCCATCTTTCTCAACCACGTAGCCCACAGGCGGGTTTGGGCAAGTAAACCCTACCCCCTTCAGGGCTTCTTTCAAAGCCAGCTTAAACAAGCTTTTTTCTTCTTGGGGCCAGGCTCGTTGTTCTGTTAACAGCTTACAAAAACTCATGAATATCTCGTGCGTGAATCCCCAGCAGATATAAAATCCGCTCAAGACCTCCAGAGCTAATACTGGTATCTGCTGCTCGCTTCAAGATGGGTTTGGCATGATAAGCAATCCCCAGGCCCGCTTTGGCCAAAAAACAAGCATCGTTAGCCCCATCTCCAATCGCAATGGTTTGCTCCAGAGGGATATTTTTGGACTGGGCAACTATCTCAAGCAAGTCCGCCTTACGCTGCGCATCCACGATTGGCATTAAAACCTCGCCCGTCAGTTTGCCATCTTTGGACTCCAGCTGGTTAGCGTAGGCAAAATCAAGTCCTAAACTCTCTTTCATATGCTGCGCTGCTTTGTCTAGCCCCCCAGACACAATTCCCATTTCATAACCTAAGCGCTTCAGCACGCGCACGAGCTCACGAGCCCCCGGTGTCAGCTTAAGATTTCGAACCATAGCCTCTACCCGCTCAATCTCCAGGCCTTTTAACAACGCAACACGTTTTTTAAAGCTTTCTTTAAAATCGAGCCCCTCGCTCATAGCCTGGTGCGTAATTTTGCTTACTTCATCATAAACGCCATGAAGCCTAGCCATTTCATCAATGACTTCGTTCTGAATCAGCGTCGAATCCATATCTAAAACAATTAAACGTTTATTTCGGCGAGTTAAACTTTCGCGCTGCAGGGCAATATCAACGCTGTGCTCAATAAGCTCTTGCAGCAAGGCTTGCTTCAAGGGCGCAGCGCTGGACTCTTCAATCGACAACGCAATTTCTAAAGAAGCCAAGCTGCCATGGCTTAAGCGCCTGATACTGTCGATATTGGCTTGGTGAGTGGCCAACAGATTTGAGACCAGGTGCATCACATCTGCCGTTACTGGCTCTGCCATGATGGTCAAAACATAGCGCCGCTTGTGGTTTTCTTGAGGCACCTTAGAAACTTCACGATGGCTCATTTCCTGATTCAGCTTAGCTGCGCAGGATTTTAAGTCTTGAAGTATTTTCGTATGAGAGGCCGATTTTGGATCCAAATCCACCAATAAACATAAAATCAGCTGGCCCCGAACCACCACCTGCTCAATATCTTCTAAGTTAATTTGAGCTTCATCGAGCTTTTTCGTGATCGCAGAGGTAATACCTGGATTATCCAGGCCAGTAAAAGTCAGTAAACAGCTCATAGGGCAAGCTAGCCTGCCAATAATCCGCATGCAAGCTGAATTGCTTGCTTAACATTTGAATTTATATATAATTTTATATAAAATATGGGCATATGGCAGATAGAGTCAAACCGCCTGACGCTTCCCAACAGGTAGCGAAATTGCCTGAAGATGGCGCAGCCGGCAAAACCTTTCGGCCTGATGATGCTACCAGGGATGTAGCCGAAGTACAAGCAAAGACAGCCCAACTGGCTGATTTAAGCCTATCTTTGCTTGAGCATATTGAAGCTGGCAACCCAGATAATGCTAAACAAGTGGCAGGCAAAATTTTTCCTGATGGCTCCGACAAGAAACTCAAAGACTTAACAGCTGAGCTAAGAACAAAGGGCAACACTGGGATTCAACTTGCAGACAAAATAGATGCCCAAGAAAGTGGAACAGGGGCTGTAGGTGGATTTTTTGGCAGAGTAGCTCGTGCAGTTTCATCCAAAACAGCTAAGGATCGAAGAGATTCACTCGTCAAAGCCCTTGATGAGCTAATTGTAGAACAAAGAAGGGCAGCTGGAATACACTTAGCCGCGAGGGAGACTCAAGCCCCAATCCCTGCTGCTAATTTACCAGGTTTTAATACGCCAGCTATCAGGCAACTCCAAGTTCAACTTGATAACCAGCGACAAGAGTTAGAGGCAAAAAAACAAACCCTTGAAACAGCCAAAGCTGAGCATGCGCGCCTAGAGCAAAGTCTAGCAGGACCACGAACTACCATCGCTGCCATTGACGCTGCAATAAAAGAAGCACAAAGGCCTCTCAAAATCTTTGAAAGCGTCCGGGCAATGACACCTGCTGATAGAGATGGAGAGAAACAACATAACCCAGCAGGAAGTGAATTCCACAAAGCACTCAACACCTATACCTCTGGCCGAATTGCAACCAAAGATGAAGCTAAACAAGCATTGGAAGAGCTCAAAAGATTAGATATCGAGCGCGACATAAAAGAGCGACGAAGTCAGCTCAAGCTATACATCCTAAACACAAAGTTCGAGTTACTTGAAAAACTCTTAGCCAAGTCTACTAATTCAGATTCAGAAAGAACAGAGTTAGAAACGCTCGGTCAAACTTTTTTCGAAAGCGGAGGAGATCGAAGTCAATTAAAATACCCTGAGCTCATCCAGAAACTCAACCGGCTGGAATCACGCTTAGAAAGCAAAGTTCAACAAGCAGATAAAACTCCACTGGAAAACTTGGGAAAAGCAATCGCTTCTGCTGAATATGAATACGAGCTAACAGATAATGTCTTCCAAGCTAAAGAAGCCAAAAGACTTAAGGAAGAAGAAATTCAAGTTCAGCAGAAACCAGTCCTGGAAAAAATACAAAATTTAGAAAGACAACAAAAAGAACTAGAAACCCAGATTTTGGAAACTCATCGCCAACTTAACTGGCATGGTTACAAAGTTCGTTCTGACTATGTTCAGAATATCGTTAACGATATTCGCGCTCTTCGTGAAGAAGAAAGCAGGCTAAAAGTAGAGCTTGCAAATGATAGCACGTCTCCCATACCTGCAGGTCGGAAAAAAAGATTCCGTGAGAGATTACAAGAACTCCCAGGGCTCATTCAGTTAGAAGAAGCCAGGTTTGCACCCTTCTTATTAAACTTAGAAGTCTCCCACAGAAATGTTGGCCTTACGCACGACGAGCTCTACCCGAAAGATGGAGTGCCCTACCCACCTGACCCTGACTATAGCGAGGCAGATTTTCGGCAGTTTCTTAATTTTACCGGCAATCCAATTGTAACCGGCGGAGAAAACTACCGGCCTTCTATTTCAGAATTAGTTCGAGATTATCAATTCGCCAGGCAAGGGGTTACACTGAAAGACGCCTATCGACAGCTATTTGAAAAAATACAGGTTCAAATGCAAAACTTTGATTGGAGTAACCCCAGCAGAGCGATGGACAGATTGAAAGAAATTGCAACCCCCTCGATTCTGTTCAAAATGGTGTTTAGTGAAAGTACAAGAAAAGAAACAGGCACACAAAATATATTCAGACTTATCAGAGACTACCCTCTAGAGTGCACAGAACTCATGGGGCACCTCCAACAAGCTGCGGATATTTTCAACCGAGATGTTTTTACAGCAACAGGCGGCGTAGGACTACCTGCACAATTAATGCAAGAGTATAAAACTGTTTCTGGCACAGTTTCTGCTCAAAATGTCTTTACCCAAGCTATCATGGGGCACAGCTCTCCTCTGTACAGCGAAGGCAGGCTAAGAGATATTGATCCAGCACTACTAGCAGCCATCGATTTTGCTAAATATCTACCTTATTTGGCCACAGCGCTGATGCCTAGCAGCGCAAGAGACGTCGCTAGGCAAAGTGGAGGCCAGCTAGTTGCCAGTATCGCCATGGCAACAGGCCTAGGGCTTATGGATAGAACAACTGCTGCCATGCTCGTTGGTTCTCATTTTGTAGAAGCCATGATTCCTGAAAGCCTTAGAAGCTTAGTTTCTGCTGGCCGAGATGTACTTGGAATTTATACGCAAGTCCGTGGCGAGCAACTTGCCATGCGTCAACTTCGCTATCAGGCAGAAGTAAAGGGCAGCAAGATTGCTAAGTTCATTGTGCGAGGCAATGAACAAGTCTTAAGAGATGCTTACTTCGCTGGGATGTCAGAGAGCTCATTAAGAAGCGTCGGCAATGCTCTACAGGGTTTAGTGCACTCTGAAGGCGCTTCAGGAGTAGTCTCAAGTATGCTTAGTTCCGCAGCAGCTGCTTTAAACCCAGCTAGGTTGTTTAGACGCGAGACAGTTTCAGACAGCGCCCGTGCTAGTGACGCTGCCCTAAGTGCAAAAGCTCAAAAGCTAAAAGAAAATTACGAAGCTCTTCAAAAAAGCATAGCGAATAAACAAAAACCTCCACCACCTGAGCTCAGCGATGATGATCTTGATTCTCTAATCAAGCACTGGGAAGATATTGGAGGTGGATTCGTTTTATTGGGTGCAAAAAAACAGGGAGATCTCGATAGAGCAGCAGCCGAGGCTGGCGTCACACCAAAGCAATTTCAAGCCTTTGCTATTGCTATTACTGAAGCAAACTCACCAAAAGCAGTTGCAGCATTAGCTGCAGGCGCTACCGCCGCGGAGCCGCTTCCTCGCGCTGCAGAAGCAGGCGGCGGAGCAGCTGCCGGGCCAACGGCTGATGATGACTAACATGACAAGCTTACCTTAAAGGCCGATACGCCGGCACAGTTCGCATCCTCAGCTCAATATTTTCTGGCGGTGGCGCTTTCGGGTATGGCACGCCAAACAACGTCGAGTCTGGATTATTAAGCCTAGCCCATGTGCAGGGTTTACCTGTTTCACGCTCTTGGATTAGATAGAGATTATCGAACATGAGGCGCCAGAATTTGCTTTGGTTTTCAATGTCCTTCAGTTTCCAAGTTGCCTCTGGTAAAAACTTTTCCCAGTCTG
>JAESQZ010000011.1 GCA_016764955.1 Deltaproteobacteria bacterium
ATTTGGTGTTAAAATTGAATAAAACCAAATCTCGCCCCGTTAAGGGGCAATGGTGCCACAGCCCAGCCTGAGGAGGTCGCCCTTGGCGACCGACGTTGGGCTGGGTTAAAACAAAAAACCCACCACCCCCTCCCCGGTTTGCGCCCCGGCAGGGGCAGTGGTGAAGCAAGAGATGTCTTGATTAGTTCGATATAAACACCGTGTATCTTTTGATAAAAAATATCTTCAATAAAAAGAGGTTCACCACTGCCCCTGCCGGGGCGCATTATTCGGGTGGTGTGTTTTTAACCCAGCCCAGCGTCGTTCGCCAAGGGCGACCTCCTCAGGCTGGGCTGTGGCACCATTGCCCCTTAACGGGGCGCAAACTTCCACTTCCGCATTTTCTACGGTGCCAAACAAAATCTATCCTGGTTCATGATTATGCAAAATGACAGTACCCCCGTGAACGGTTACAGGAAGGCTATCGGCCGTTTGACCGATAGCAATTCTCAGAACACCTAACCTACACTGTTTTTGAAAGAAAAAAGCCGCTTTTCCCAGCTTAGAGAATTTGGGGAAAGCGGCAACCAAACCAATGGTCAAAAGCAGACATATGTTTTTGGCCCCTAGCTGTCAACAAAGTTGACGAGGAGAGACGTATGTCTGATGTCAAATTATCGCCGCGTGCACAGAAAGTATTGGAGTGGGGTGAGCAGCAACCTATGCTGCCCTCACTGCCCATCCGCCAACAAACACTGGCTGATTTACTAGGCTGTTCACGTCGGAGTATTTATCGCGCGCTTAAGCAACTTAAAGAGCAGGGTTACTTGGTCGAAACCAAAAAGCGTCAAAATAGATGCAAGGTATATAAAATTTTGCGTCACGGCGAGGAGCAAAGCCTCACCCCGCTCACAAAATGGCACTGGGAACTTTATGAAAAAACCTATCGAATCGTTTTCAAAGAACCAGACTTATTTGAAAAGTACAGCCAAGTCGCTTGGTATTTAAGACACATCGACAACGAAGATATCCTATGGAGCAAAACTTTCGCTGGGCTTTATCATCTTTACAACTACCCTCAAACACGTAAACGCTTTGAGGGTTTGAGCTTAGAGCAAATTGCCAAGGAGCCGATTTCAATCGCAGAATGCAGGTCTTAGCGCCCCAGCTCACGGCTCAACCTAAATAACACGCCCATCATCCAGCAGCCTACGATGAGGCTGCTGCCGCCATAGTTGACCAGGGGCAAAGTTAAGCCCTTGGTTGGCACCAAGCCCATCACGACAAAAAAGTTTAACGTCGCTTGGATAATCAACATTGAAGTCAACCCAGCTGCTAGATAGCTCTTAAACTTATCTTTGGTTTTAAGCGCAACAGTAAAGCCTACATAGAGCAACGCCGCAAAACAGGTGATAACCAACGCAACACCTAAAAAGCCAAGCTCCTCGCCAATCACCGCCAAAATAAAATCTGTATGCGCTGCTGGCAAAAAGTAAAGCTTCGATGGCCCATGGCCTAGACCTTTGCCAAACCAACCACCTGAACCAAGTGTCATTAAGCTTTGCACCACTTGGTAACCACTTTCTTGGCGATGACTCCATGGATCCAAAAACGCTGCCATGCGTGCCATTCGATACGGACTAGAAGCAATCAAATGAACCGCAACAGGAATCGAAATCAAAATACCGCCAAGTAAATAAGCCACCCGTGCACCGCCAATAAAGAGCATGGTGAATGTCACCAAAGCGACTATTACAGTCGTTCCAAAGTCTGGCTCCAGTATGAGCAAACCCATGGCGATACCAGGCAATACTAGATGCGGGATAATACCAACCCGGAACAATTGCATTTTGTGGCCTTTTTTTGCCAAGGACATCGCTAAGTACACGACTAGAGCCACTTTAAAAAGTTCGCCTGGCTGCAATCTAAATGGCCCTAAAGCAATCCACCTCGACGCACCCCCTGCTGCTTTGCCCACACCAGGAATCAAAACAACCAATAGCAAAAAAATAGCAACGCCATAAATATAATAGGCATACTTTTGATAAAGCCGCGGGTCTAAAATCCAAGCGCTGATAAAAGCCATGCCACCCAAAAATAAAAATAAGATTTGGCGTTTCAAAAAAAACATCGAGTCATGATAGCCAAAGTGCGCCATCACGCCGGAGCTTGAATAGACCACCACAATGCCCATTAGAATAAGAATCGCGCTGGAAACCAAAATCATTCTAGAGAGCATTGAATAGACTCCTAAAAAGCTCGCCACGTTCTTCGAAATTTTTAAACTGGTCGTAACTTGAGCAAGCGGGCGATAGCAAGATTACATCGCCAGGCTGGGCATTTTTAACAGCAGCAACAAAGGCTTCTCGTAAAATCATCAATCGACCCTTCAGGTCTTTGGACACCTGGGAAACGCCCTCCCCCCTTGGAAAGGTTTGTATTATTTTTGGCGCATCTTCGCCAATGGCATAGACTTGCTTAACTTTGCCTTGAGCAGTTTTTACCAAGGGCACATAACTAGAACCCTTGCCTTTGCCGCCGCAGATTAGGTGCACACCTGAATCAAAACAGTTAAGCGCAGCGATAGTAGATTCGACAGTCGTTGCTTTGGAGTCGTTGACAAAAGTCACGCCATTTTTTTTGCCTAATATTTCGAGGCGATGCGGCATGCCTTTAAAGTTATCTAAGCCTTTTTGAATTATATCGTCTGGAACACCCAAAGCTTGGGCAGCTTGAATAGCGGCATTCATGTTTTGGAGATTGTGGGGGCCGAGTAAGCTTGGTGGCATTTTAAATCCCCCCTGGCCCCCCTTTTTCAAAGGGGGGAATTCAATCTTTACGCCTTCTGGTTTTAACAAATCAAAAATCCGGCGCTTAGTTTCATAATAATCCTCAACGCTGTCATAGCGTTCCAAATGGTCAGGCGATAAATTTAGCAACACAGCAACATCTAATTTGAGCTGGCTTAGAGTTTCAAGTTGATAACTAGATAATTCGAGAATCACAACTTTGGGTTCATCACCATCTAAAGCAGCCTCGCAAAGCGGCTTGCCAAAATTGCCACCAACGAAAACACTTGGCTCCCATTCTTTAACCATCGATACCAGTAGAGCTGCTGTCGTTGACTTGCCATTCGTTCCTGTAATACCCACAAATTTAGCTTGAGACAGCTTAGGCGCTACTAAATCAATTTCGTTATAAAGTGGCTTTTGGGCTTTGAGTGCAGCTTGAATAGCAACATGTTTTCTCGGAATACCAGGCGATAAAATCACCGCGTCGCAATTCAAAATAGCCTCAGGCGTTAAGCTTTGCTCAGCATCATCTAATAAGACAGCATCATCGCCGCGACTCACAACAAATCGATAAGCCGCTTGCCCCGAGCGCCCCTTGCCTGCTATCGCCCACTTCACAAACTCACCTTAATTTGAGCGATACAAGCGCCAGCATTGCCAACAGGCCACTAAAAATCCAAAAACGCACAATCACCCGCGGCTCCGGCCAGCCCAATAGCTCAAAGTGATGATGAATCGGCGCCATTTTAAAAATACGCTTACCGCCTCTAAGCTTAAAAGACGCCACCTGCCCAATCACACTCAAAGCTTCTATTAAAAATGCCCCATGCAGCAACGCTGACAAAAGCTCGTTCTTGGTCAAGATAGCCAGCATGCCAAGAGTGCCACCAAGCGCAAGCGCGCCCACATCGCCCATGAAAATCAAAGCTGGGTAAGCGTTATACCAAAGAAATCCAATACCAGATCCAATCACTGCAGCACAAAATACTGATAACTCTGCCGCGCCTTCTACCGGTGCAATGCGCAAATATTTAGCGATATTAAAATCAGCCCAAGTTGTGCCCGCCGCATAAGCCAAAATCAAAAACACCGAGCAGCTAATCAAAACCGGCCCAATCGCCAAGCCATCTAAGCCGTCAGTTAGATTAACCGAGTTTGAAGTGCCCATGAGCAAAAACATGGCAAAGGCCAAATAAACCCAAATATTCAACTCTGGGTGAAAACGCTCAAATGCCACAAAAGGGATATTAATCTCGGTTGAAAACGGCATGGAGTGAAAGTTACCCGCATATAAAGCAAGAGCAACCGCTCCCACAACAAACTGCCAGAAAAGCTTTTGTTTAGGCAAAAGTCCTTTTGAGTTCTTGTGCTTAATCTTTTGATAGTCGTCGTAGCCACCAATAAATCCATAGCCGAGTGTTATCCACAGCAAGATCCAAATCCCAGCATGCGACAAATCCGCCCATAAAAGCGTTGAGGCCGTAATAGAAAACAAAATAAGCACCCCACCCATGGTTGGCGTGCCCTTCTTTTTCAAATGATCTGGTGGCCCATCATCTCGTATTTCCTGGCCAAACTTAAAAATTTGCATCCTACGAATAAACCAAGGAAACACAAACAAACTAATCACAAGCGCCGTCAAAGAAGCCATCATAATGCGAAACGATGGGTATCGCAGCACATTAAGAACCCTGAAGGTCTCATGATAAGGGTAAAGAAGCTCAAAGAACATATGAGCTTTTATACAGGTTTGCGCCCATTTGTTCTAGTGCTGATAAAAGTCACCCTGGCGAAGGCCTCATGATTGATCACAAGTTTTTCTGTCAAGGCAATTTAGAAATGTCCGCCGTAGCCTTGGCGTAGGTGGAAGGCTGGCATCCAGTAATGTCTGAATATAAATCACGCCAATCTAAATTTTTCTGCTCGATTAGTCTTATTTTCCAAGCTCTCTTCCAAGCTTTGATATTTTTTTCGCTGTAACTACTCAGGCGTAGCGTGAGTAGTTACAATTTCTCTAACTTTTGACGAGCAAATGCAACAATCTGCTCTCGTTCATTTTCGTCAGCCCGTGGCGCCACATACATCAATTCATGAGAACACCCCTTAATGACATAATGCCCATCTGCGTGTGCCTCCAAAAATACCAGATACTGTTTCAAGCTTCCCATAAAGCCACGGTCTCTCGCATCAGCAGGTACGGCCTCTGGCCGAAATCCTGGTGTTGCTGGCAAATCTAAATACATAATCCAAGGATCAACAACCAAACATTCATCCTCGCTAGCCGGGTCACCCACAATGACAAAACTATGATCTTCTGGTGTTTGTAAAGCAGCCACCCTGACCTTACTTTTAAGGCTATCACCAAGCTCCCCACTTTGTTTCAAAAACATCCCCAATAGCTGAGCAGACTCTGCGCAATTGCCTAATCGGTCATCAATAAAGCCGGCCATTTTACTAACAATACTAGGATCTTTCCTGCGCCAATTGATCCTGCTTTGTCTTTGATTCATATCCTGAATTTTTCTTTGCAACTCCCTCGACTGATCTTGAGGTGGCTGAACGCCCCTTAAATTCACCAGATGCGCGACTCCAGAGTGTTCTATAATCGAATTCACCACCTTCATTTCACGCTCAATAACAGCCTTAGCCTTGCTATCAACCAAAGGAGATTTAGCTGCTTCCTTAGCTTGAAATTCTCTAAAGGTTTTTTGAATCTTACGAGCAGCAACTTTGCCCCGAAACTCATTGACAGCTGGTTCAAATTGATCAGCGTCTCTCAGCACATTCCGCGTTGTCCCAGCAGCGGCGTCTCGCTCTGGAGCAGGTGCACCAGATGCAGCCCCACCACCACCAGCACTTTCTTTTGGCCTATCCACAACTAAACCCTCCCATGTAAATGGTAACACCAAAAAACCGTTATGTTACTATATAACAATGGAAATTAATGTTAATTTTTTACAAGTCCGATTTTGGAAATCAGTCTATCAACACTTTATGGAAGTCAACGCTCTTACACGCGCGAGCGCCCTGGCTTATCAGACACTCTTTTCGCTCGTACCACTCATGGTCGCTAGCTTTGCCTTGAGTACAGCCTTGCCAGCCTTTGCAGAATCAACCAATCAGCTGGAGAGCTACTTATTTAAGTACTTGGTTGCTGGATCCCAAGAGCAAGTTCACACTTATATCCAGCTATTTGCCAAACAGGCCAAAGGCTTGTCAATTGCAAGCCTTCTATTTGTGATTGTGACAGCCGTGATGATGATATCCACCATGGAAGGTACGCTCAATACCATCTGGGATGTTACAAAGAGACGAAAGGGCTTAAACGCGTTTTTAAGTTACTGGGCTGTCATCACGCTTTTGCCTATCTTAGGCGGCGCAGCCTTAAGCCTAAGCGCTTATGTCACAACGCTGCCCTACTTATCTGAGACAATCGAAAGTGCAGGGAAGTTTCTCCCACTCTTAGATTTTTTAGCCGTGGCTCTCATATGGGTTGCTTTTACGACACTTTATGTCTTTCTGCCAAACTGCCATGTGGGATTTAAGCATGCGGCTCAAGGCGCCCTAGTTGCAACAGTTTTATTTGAAATCGCCAAGCGCTCATTTGGCTACTATGCAACACATATGTCAGTCTATACTTTCATATATGGCGCCCTGGCAGCGATTCCTGTGTTTTTAATTTGGCTCTATTTATCCTGGACCATCACGCTCTTTGGGGCTTGCGTATCCTCTACGCTAACGCGAGAATAGATTATTCAAAAAGCCAGGCGCCTTATCTCGAACAACCTCGTTGAAAATACTCTTGCCAACATTTTCCATCAAATACTTGCCCAAAGATGACGTATCAAATTCACGTTTAGGGTCATCCAGTGGCCCGCTTAGCTTCATAACAAATGGCGGTAAGTTTCTGGGATTGGTTATTTGAAAGTTTGCCAGCACATCCATTTGATACCGAGGCAAATTAATCGAGCCTGTCGCGCTTGCTTGTGCGCTACTGGTGACCAAAGTCATCGACTCAATCGTACCAACGCCATTTCGAAACCGAATATCGCCGTTGTAAGTTTTAAACGGCGTTTGCCCACCATCCAAAGCAGCATTCACAATGCCCAAAATCGAGTTCACATCCCGAATATTGCCAAAACTTTGCGCAATGCGTTCTAAATCAACGCCATGAACAATGCCATCTTGAGAGTTAATTGAAACAACGCCGTTTAAATTCCGAACCCATTCATCGATGTTTTTGCCTTCTGTCGTTAGGTTATTCGAAACTGAAATCTGACCAGTCATATATTTAGATTGCTCAAGTGGCATGTTTTTCAAAGAGCTTTGAACACTTAAAACACCTTTTGAAGTCATGCGGCTATTCATGGCCAACTGGCCACCATAAATATCTGCTGTCAACGGATGAACGGTCAAAACCCCTTCAGCCAGCTTTGCCTTTAGATTGACACGTCTTAGTGTCAAGTCTTTGCGAGTGAGTCGTGGGATACTTAGTTCAAGATCTGCATCCGCTTTTTCGAGCACACTAAAATCAATGGGCGTCTTAGGCCATGGCGGGATCGAAGCTGATTCTTTTGAATCGTCTACCGGCAAATCAATTGGCCCTGTTGCTAGCTTTGCATCTAGCTTCGGACGCTTTTGGCTCATATCGCCTCGCACATTACCGCTTAGCCAAAAGCCAGTCCCAAAAGAAGCACTCATATCTTGAATCGATAATACTTTGCCGATTTGGCGAATATCGCCCGAGAAAGAAAACGAACCGCCAATTAAAGGATGCAGCGACGCGGAGCCAACTAATGCTAGCCATGACTCCAAAGAAGGCGTTTTGAAAGCAGTCTGCACCCGAACTGTGTTGGCCTGCTGCGCCCAAGCAATCTTGCCCCCTACCCTGGCATCCCCAATTCTCAAGTCAAACGGACTCCAGCGAAGCTCTTTGTCATAACTAAAATTGCCACTAAACTGTATCGGCTTTTTAAAAGCATCTGGAAGTACATATTGAACCTTGGCCCAACCCATCAGTTCAGCCAAGCTTTGCAACTTCAAATCAACATCACCTTGAAGTGTCTTATTTTGTTGGCTGGCAGATAACTTAACTTCGCCTTTACCCGGCAAATCATAAAGCTTCGTTTTAAGCTGGAAAACTTCTTTCCAACTGGCAAAGAGTTCAAACGGCATTTTGGCTTTACGAAGCTTAATAAAAGCATCTTTGATTTCCACTGAGTCTTGCCCACGAGAGATCTTGCCGGCACTCTCAATCGCTTCGCCACCCAATTCTAACTCGAGTTCATAAGGCATTTCAGCAGCTAAACGCCCTACTTTGGCATCTAACTTGATTTTCTTTTCAAACGCCCTCAGGCTGCCCTCTAACTCAAATGGACCTTCAAGCCCATCTAGCTCAAGTTCTAAGTTAATATCGGTAACTTCAGTGGTTTTTTCAGGGGTGATATAAGCCATACGGCCATTTTCAATATAGACATCATTCAAAGTGATTTTGAAAAAGCTGGCTTCTTCTTTTTTTGGCGATTTCTTAGCTGCAAAAGTCCAGTTATTCTTGCCCCTAGAATCTTTTTTAAGCGTAATCACTGGCTTCGTGAGCGTTACCGATGCAATCTCAATTTCGCGTTTCAAAAGCGGCCACAGACTCACATGAAGCGACAATTTGTCGAGCTTGGCCAAATCTGAAACTAAGACATCACTAATTGAAACCCGTGGACTCGGCAAAATCGCCAACGCAATATCGCCCTTAATAACTACCGGCTTTCCAATAGCTTCAGAAGCCTTTTGAGAAATCTCGGCTTTATATTTTGATAAATTCACAAAATAAGGCACCAGAATCAAAGCGCCTACTAAAAAAACTAATAAGACTCCAATAGCTATTCCTATTTTATTCATAAGCCTAATTTAGCATAGTTCGTTCTATCCAACCGCCCCTTTCGGCCAGGCAATCTTTCGCTTCCATGCCGTAAATCCGCACGAAATGCTGGGGTTTACAATGGTGGATGGAATGAGTGGTATCAGCGCAACCCGCAAGATATCGTGCAGTATGCGTGAGATTCTGTGCTCCTGAAAAGGGACATAAACAGCTTGACCTGTCCCCATAAAAAAGGATAGAATGTTACCATGGAAGCAGTCTTAAAAGTTTTGCTAGAAGAATTTTGGGATATACTAGCGCAGTCGGAAGCTAACGTTCCCAGGAACTATCAGTTCCCTAAGGCTGAGAAATTGATCAAAATTGCTGTTGGGATGCGGCGCACTGGCAAGACGGGCCTTTTGTTTCAAAAAATCCGAGAGTTGATTGCTGGTGGTTTCAAAAAGGAGCGTAGTCTTTACATCAATTTTGAAGACGATCGAATATTTCCTTTAGACTATAAGCAAATGGGACAGATGGTTGATGCGTGGTACTCGCTCTACCCGGATAACCATAGTCATCTTTGGTATTTGTTTTTAGATGAAGTACAAAATGTGGATCAATGGGCACTGGTTCTGCGAAGACTTAGTGATACCAAAAATGTTCAAATTTACGCCACTGGTTCTTCTGCAAAACTACTGAGCAAGGAGATAGCCACTTCGCTTAGAGGCCGTTCTATTTCGATTGAAGTTTTTCCATTTAGCTACAAAGAATATCTAACTGCCCACAAATATCCTATGCCAGGCAAGCCCTTTGGTAAGAAGAGCCTTGACCAGCAAAGGCATTATTTATTGAACTACTTTCAAGAGGGTGGGTTTCCAGGTGTACAAGGACTTGCTGCTCATGAACGTATTGAAATCCTGCAAAATTATGTTCAAACCGTTATTTTGAGAGACATCATTGAACGCCATCAAGTAACCAACATCACTTTATTAAGATATTTAATCCAATTCATGCTTAAGAGCGCTGCGGCGCCTTTTTCTGTGAACAAGTTTTTCAATGATATTAAGAGCCAAGGCTATCATGTGAGCAGAGACACGCTTTATAACTATCTTTCCTATGTAGAGGATGCCTACCTTGTCTTTTTAGTTCCGCTTTTTACAGAATCTTTGCGTCGCGCACAAACAACCACAAAAAAGATCTATGCGATTGATCCTGGATTAGTCCAAGCCAACACGATGAGCTTTTCAGATAATCGCGGAAGATTTTTCGAAAATCTGCTTTACTTAGATTTGAGACGCCAGGGCAAAAAAATATTTTATTACCTC
>JAESQZ010000012.1 GCA_016764955.1 Deltaproteobacteria bacterium
ACGATTTTTTCAAGCTCAGTTTCCAAATAGGCATCTAGGTGAGTCTCTAATTTGTTGGTATTAACTTCACAGGCTTTTAAAAGCGCTTTGATTTCTTTATCACGGGCTAGCATCAAAGCGAGATGCTCCACCGTCGCAAACTCGTGGCCACGCTCGTGAGCCTCGCGAAAAGAGTTTTGGACAACGGATTCGGCTTCGGGGCTCAACATTAAGGCAAATGCTCCTTGAGAATTTCCACACCACGCTCTAGCTCTGAGTCGGTGACGCAAATCGGCGGGCAGGCAATGAGTTTGCCACCAAAGCCTTTGCTAAGCAAGAGGCCGGCTTCTTTGAGCTTAGACTGAGCGGCATGTGCTTTTTCTGGGCTGCCTAAATCAAAAGCCCGCCAAAGGCCAAGTCCGGTTCCTGTCACCCCGGACTTGATCCGGGGTCCAGTGCTGGATCCCGCATCAAGTGCGGGATGACGAAACGCACCCTCAAATTTTTTGGCAACACCGCGCTCCAAATGCTTTTTAGCTTCGACTAAGTGCCGATAAGTCCGACGCATCGAAATTTCATCGCCATCCCAAGTTGAAATTAGTGTAAGCGGTTTAGATACAAAATATTGCTCATCGACAAATACATGCCCAAGTTGACCGCCGGCATACCACCAGACCATATTGGGCTGAATCGGCAGATTATCACTTAAAAACATCGACTTGCCACTTCGCCCTAAAGAACTCGCTGACTCGACAAAAACCAAAGGCACACCGGTTTCTGAGCGAATGACTTCGAGCTCTTTAAGAGCATTGTTTGAAATTAGTTGGCCAGTCATCTCGCCTAGAGGCTCAATAATAATGCCGAATATATTTTCAGCGCCGAGTTTATTAATTTCAGCCCGAATTTCTTTGGGTGAATTTAAAAGTGGCCAGTCAAACCAGCCGAAGGGCTGTTTATAATCACCGGGATCTGAGAGGCTTCTTGCAGCAGCGGTTGTATGCCCTAAATATTGGCCCCTAAGGCCAATCGCAACTTGTGCTTTTTGTCTGTGAAAGCGCAGCGACCTAAGGCCCTTATCGACCATCTCGTCACGCCCTGAAGTAAAATACAAGTGCTGGCAAGCTTTGGGCATGAAGTGCCTCAAAAGCTCTGTGTAACGCACAAAGTCTGGCGTAATAAAATTGCCTAATGTGAGTTTGGTGCCCACGGCTGAAGTAAAAACGCCGCGTTCGATGTCGGCTAAAAGTTCGGGTGACCCACTGCCCAATGGGGCTTGGATAGAATTGGACCAGTCTAAAATCCCCCCTGGCCCCCCTTTTTCAAAGGGAGGTTGGGTGGGATTTTCAATATTGACACGAGGCCTATCAAGCGGAATCCTGTAGTAAATCGCCTCGCCGCTGCCGCCATATTGCTCTTGGTAAGTGGCAACTTCATAAGCGCCAAAGCTTTTATTAATGCGCTGGATATCATGGGTAAATCCAGTTCGATTACGGCCAGTCATAAACTGATAATCCAACTTTTTGGCCGTGTCGACTTGAGCTTTTTTAAGATGATAGCCAATGCCCTTATTATGAAAATCTTCTCTCAAGACTATATTGGTTGAGTAAAAAGTATTTTCTCGATTACGCATCGGATCTTGCATGGGGCCATCAGCTTGTGAGTGCTCAAGTGGGCCACCAATAGCAAAACCAATCACTTCTTTTCGATAAAGCGCCACTAGGCCGATTGAACGTTCTTTTTTAAGCCAGCTTTCTAAGTACTCCATGGAGTCTTGGCGACTAGGCTCGTAAGCAGTTTGTTCAATGAGTTGAATAGAGCTTACATATTTAGACCAGTTTTTGGTATTAAGTGCTTCTATTGATACACCACCAAGCAGGGGCAAGCTGTTAAGTGACGGCGGATGTTTATAATCTGGTGGCGTGCCATCTAGAGCATCTTTGAGCACCTTAAACAGAAACTCGATTTCTCTAATTGTTGTGTCCACGTTTACTCTAAAACGCAAAGTTCTTGTGCCAGCAATGTAAGCCATAAACCCACGTTTAAATCGCTGATTCACGATATTGTTAGCCTGAGCAGGTGTTGGCATATCAAAGGCAAAGCCATAGGCAGCCGAACGTGGATTCAAAACTAAATCTGGAAAGCTTTCATGAAGTGCGCTTAAGTGATCCGAAATTAGTTTTTCAAGCTCTCGGTAAGGCGTTTTTAAAATTGCGTCAGCTTGCAAAAGGCCTTTTTGAACTTGAATTAAATGTGGCTGTTCTGGCCGGCTATCTTTCCATCGAGATAAAACACCGCCTACTTGAGCTTTCTTAGCAATAGCAACGCAGTCTGGTCCAATTTCGAGACCAAAACTTGTGTGATAGAAAAATGGCCCAAATAAGCCAAAGCCAGTTTGAATTTCATCAAATATCAGGGGTATTTTGAGCTCGGCCGTGATAGCCCGAACACCTCTGAAAAAGTCTATTGAAGCAAACTTCTCGCCGCCCTCACACTGAACTGGCTCGATAATTACAGCGCAGATACCGCCTCTTTTGAGTTCTTCACGCAAGCCGTCTAGTTCACCGAAGGGCAAGAAAGTGGCTTCATAACCAGCCATTTCAAAACCAGCACGCTTGGCTGGATTATAAGTAGCTTGCAAGGACATCATGCTGCGTCCGTGAAAAGAACCCTCGAAAGCGATTATGCGTTGGCCCCCAGGGCCATTCATACGGCATAAGTCAAAAGCTTTTTCCACGGCCGCTGCGCCGCTAGTCGTAAACGTCACATGTTTTAAGTCTGAATGTGCTCGACTTAATAATAATTTTTCAAAAGCTTCTACATCGCTATTAAGATCAGGCGCATGATTTGATAACAATGCTGGTGTGAGTTGGCCTTCGTCAAGGGCTTTTTGGTAAGGGCCGCCTTGAAAGCCTAAGCCTAGCGACGCAATTTGACTCGCTGCATCAAACAAAACCAGTGGCACTTCATCTATTGAGGTCAAATAGGGCCCTCGTGAGGCATAAAGATCAATAACTGGCTCTTTTTTCTCGTGGGGCACCAAGTTGCCTCGATAAAGCCGTTGGCGCATGATATCTGAAGCTGGCAAGCGCAAGTTAACAGGCGTTTGTGGGGTATCAAAATAGCGATAGCGCTGCTCTTCTTTGAGTTCGCGTTCATGCTCCGTCAACAAATCATCGAGCGAGCTTGTGAGATTTTCGCGTTCGCTCTCGAATTGCAAAGCCAGAGGCTTAAGTGGCGCAGGCTCGCCAAAAGCGAGAGTTTGGACCATCACGGGATAAGTGGCGTTTCGCACAGCGTCGATACCAGCGGGCCTAAAGTTGCCACTTTTTCCACAGCCCCCAAAAGGTGCCCGCCCTGATAGGCCATTTGTGCTGCGGTTCCAATTCAAAACACCAGATGATGTTTCTCGATAAAAGCGCTCAAACTTGGCTTCACTTCGCGTGAAGACTGAGTTTGATAGCCCATAAGCGCTCTCGTTAACCAACTTAACAGCCTCGTCGACATCATCAAAAACTTGAATATCATAGTGTGGGCCAAAGAGTTCTTCATCCCAAAGTTTTTTCACTTGATAGATAGACGGCGTTACAAATGCGCCGCCTCGTTTGGTTTTGGCCTCTAGTAAAACTTCAACGCCAGCGCGTTTTTTGAGCTTTTTAAGCATGTCGAGATAGCGCTTCAAAGCTATTTTGCCAGCAAGGGGTCCTAAGACTGTATCGGGATTTGTTGGGTCACCGGGCTTAATCTCGCTGGCCATTTTAACAAGCGATGGGATTAGTTTATCAGCAACATGTTTATCAATCAAAACACGACTAGTCGCCGTGCAACGCTGGCCCGCACTTTGAAAGGCACCTTGGGTGATTTCAACCATGGCTTGATATAAATCAGCATCATTTAAAACAACGACCGTGTTTTTACTGCCCATTTCGAGCGCTAGAATTTTATGCGGATGATCCAACAAAGCTTCTTTCAAAGCACGCCCAGTGGAGTAGCTGCCTGTGAATAATACGCCACGCACTTTCGGGTGCGTAACCAAAGCTTTGCCAATATCGCCACGGCCTTGAAGCATATTAAACACACCAGGTGGCAAGCCAGCTTCTTCAAAACACTCGGCATAAATCTCACCCACGCCTGGCGTGACTTCGCTCGGCTTAGCAACAATCGTGTTACCTGTGAGAAGCGCAGGAATAATATGCGAGCTCATCAAGTGCGCAGGAAAATTATAAGGCCCTAAAACAGCCAACACGCCTTGGGAGTGATAGCGAGTCTCGCCTGTCACACCCGCAGGATGCTCTGTTGCGACACGCTTTAAAGCTTCATCGATAGTTAATCCAATGCGATTGGCGACATTTTTGGCTTCAAGAATACTTTCAGACCAAACCTTGCCCATTTCCCGGGTCATCATCTTGGCCAAGTCTTCTTCGCGCCGTTTAAAAGCAGTTTCGAGATTTTTAAGCAGCAAATTACGCGATTCTTGACTTAGTGCTCGCCAACTTGGCAGAGCCTGTTCAGCAGCTTTAACGGCTTTGTCCACATGCTTGAGGTCGCTGTTCGATTCAAAAACAGCTTCATAATTATGAGCCGGGTTAAAACTTTGAATTGCTTCGCCCTTAGCTTGTACAAAGCGTCCGTCGATAAAGCTGCCTTTGCCCATTTATTTGTCCTTTGAACTTCTAAATAAAGATCCAAATATGAGGTTTACTGCACTAACAATCAATGCACCTAAGAAAGTCGGCATGAACCCGTCGAGCGTGAATCCAAAACCAAACTGCTGGCCAATGTGTCCCGCAAACCAGAACAAAATCATGTTTGCGATCCATAGCCATAAGCCCAGCGTGAAAAACACCATGGGAAAAGTAAAAAATTTAAAGATAGGCCCTAAAATTGAATTGATGGCACCAGCGACGAGTGCAATGCCGATCAAGTGCCATTGATCAGTGCTTTGCACATGAATGCCGGGAACAATCAATATAGCGGTTAAAAAGCCTGCCGAGTTTAATATCCAACGGGTTAACATTTGCTTCTATGTCCTTTGAGAATAGAAGTATGTTCAAATCACACTTGTTTGGCCAGATATCAAGTGGGGCACCGCTACCCATTTCATTTGGATTCTTCTTCCAAATATTTCTCATAGTCTTCAGCACTCAAAAGGCTGCTCAGCTCATCAGTATTTGAAAGAGAGAGTTTAATCAACCAAGGGTCTTCACTGGAGCCATCGCTCATCTGTTCAGGTGCACTCACGAGTTCTTCGTTTGATCCTGTGACAGTGCCTGAAACAGGAGCGTATAAATCACTAACGGCCTTGACGCTTTCGATAACGCCAAAAACATCACCGGCTCTCAGAGTCGTTTTTGGGCTGGGTA
>JAESQZ010000130.1 GCA_016764955.1 Deltaproteobacteria bacterium
CCGAAAACGGAATTCCAAGTTCGAGCGCATCAGCCCCATTTTCAACTAAAACTTTAATACGCTCTAGAGAAGCCTCTGGGTCCGGGTCACCTAACATCCAAAAAGGTACAAAAGCGCCTTCGTTTTTTTGCTTCAAACTTTCAAACATTTGTTGATATCGGCTCATTGCTTGACCTCGCCCATGACTTGAACCGGCAAAACCTTAGACTCCAAATGTTTCAAAGCAGTCTGCATGTCTTTATCGCCACGACCCGATAAATTAACCAGCAAGTTTTGTTTCTTGGATGAATCTTGATGGGCAAGTTTTAAAGCATAAGCCACTGCATGCGCAGACTCCAATGCTGGAATAATGCCTTCTGTACGAGACAACTCATGAAAAGCAGCTAAAGCTTCTTCATCTGAAATCGAAACATACTTTGCTCGACCACTCGCTTGCAAATTGGCATGCTCTGGCCCAACCCCAGGATAGTCTAAGCCTGCTGAGACCGAATGTGCTTCTTCAATTTGCCCACCATCATCTTGCAATATTTTTGTATAGGCCCCATGCAAAATTCCAGGTGTGCCATGTTGCAACGGCGCGCCTTGCTCTGGTTCAACACCAATTAACTCGACTTTTTGCTCATCGATAAACTCAGCGAAAATCCCCATGGCGTTTGAGCCACCACCCACACAGGCGATCACCGCGTCAGGCAATGCGCTCGTTTGAGTTTTGATTTGTTTTTTGGCCTCAACACCTATCACACGCTGAAACTCACGAACCATTTTGGGAAATGGCTTAGGTCCTGCCACGGTTCCCAGCAAGTAGTGCGTGTTTTCATAGCTGGCTGTCCAATCTCTTAATGCCTCGTTAATGGCATCTTTAAGAGTCTGCGAGCCAGACTGAACCGAAACAACTTGAGCTCCTAAAAGCTGCATTCTAAATACATTGAGGCGCTGACGTTCAATATCTTTAGCGCCCATGTAAATCACTGTTTCAAATCCAAATAACGCGCCTGCTAAAGCGGTTGCAACACCATGCTGCCCTGCCCCTGTCTCAGCTATCAAGCGCTTTTTACCCATGCGCTTTGCAAGCAAAGCCTGCCCTAAGACTTGGTTGGTCTTGTGCGCACCGCCGTGAACCAAATCTTCTCGTTTTAAATAGATTTTTGTCTTTGTATCAGAAGCCAAATTTCTGCAGCAATAAAGCGGCGTTGGCCGCCCTGCATAGTCACGCCACAGTGTCTCAAGTTCTTCTCGAAAATTTTGGTCTTGCCAGTTTTTTTCAAAAGCTGATTCAAGCCCCTGAAGAGCTGGCACTAAAATCTCAGGCACAAACTGGCCGCCAAACTCACGATTCATGGACGCAAACCTCTACCAAAACACCACCTGTTTTTTTAGGATGCACAAAGGCAATTTGAGCACCATCGGCACCTAGCTCAAAAGGCTTAATCGTCTCAAGTTTACTTGGAGCTGATTCAGACTCAAAAGCTAGATGATGCACCCCAGGGCCACGCTTGGCTAAAAATCCAGAGACCTCGCTATTTGCATGCAGTGGCTCAATCAGCTCAATGCGCGTGTCTCCAATCGGTAAAAAAGCCACTCGAATTCCACGCTCAGGCAACTCTTCTTGATGCGTACACCGCAAACCCAAAGAACCTTCAAAAAAAGCCAAGCTTTTAGCAAGATTATCCGTCACGATTCCAACGTGATCTAACTTTTTCATATAATCTTAAATATGTCGGTTAGGAGCGTTGTGCAAACTTCAAATGCAATCCAAAGAATAATCGCCCACTCCATCAAGTAGTTGTAACGGGTATTCACTTCTTGGCTTAAGACCTGAACAAGGTCTTTGAGCATATCCATTCTTTTGTTAAGCAGATTAACTCGAGCAGCCACTTCCAAATCCTGAGAAACCATTCGATATAAGGGTTCTAGTTCTGAATGCTCCCAAAAGAAATCAGGCGTATCTAGAATATCTGAATACAGGTTGATTGAGTTTCGCTCTAAGATTAGCTCACCCATCACCCTTGTAAGCTGCTTACGCGATAGCTGGATACGCCCCTTCAAAGCCAAGCTTTCTGGAATGTACTCCATGCTTTTGATTCGTTTATCCATTCGCTTTTCAAAAATCTCGAGCTTAACGGACTGCGCCAAACCATGCGAAAAAGCCAGCTTAGTAATCACATCATCTGATGGCAGAGTAATATCGTCCTTCAAAATCTTAGCGATACTGCCAATCGAGTAGCTTGACTCTTCAATCTCAATCTCAGGAACAGGCTCCCGTTCAAAAGACTTAAGCCTTTCTAAAACAGCCTTTTCCTCTGCTTCTGAAAGCCCCCACATCACAACCGTTCCGGAGGAAAAACAGAAAACATCCCCTTTAATTTCACCTTCAAAGTAGTGAATAACATGGCTGCTTCTGAAATAAGTTACGGCAGCCCCCTGCTCCCTGAGGCTTTCCAGCAACCAGCTCATTCGATAAGCCCTGGCTGTACAATAAGCACTACACCTACGAAATGCCTTCTTGTTACTTATTTCTGTTTTCATAAGAGCTTTTTTATTCTAAACACAAAATATGAGCGATAGCAAGAAAATCAGGCCTATTCGGGGTATCGTGACCAAAGCCATTCAAGAAACCCCCGACACCTGGACCTTACACCTAGAAGTAAAACCCAGTGAACGTAACTACTTGGCAGGTCAGTTTTTGAGCATCAGCCCCAAGCAATTTCCAGAGCTTTCTGAGTTAGTCGCCTATTTCGAGCATAAAAAAGGCAAAAAAGAGCTGATTCGTGCTTATTCCATGGCATCGGCCCCTCATGAGCCCACTGTCTCTTTCACAATAAGGCCAGAGCGTTTTTCACCCGAACATGATGACTATGCGCCATTCTTGTCACCCTTTCTGGCTTCCCCTTTTATGAAGGGCCGCGAATTTGAATTTTTAGGCTACACAGGCCCTTACATCCTACCTGCTAATCTAGAAGAGCAAGCCGACCAAGTCGTGCACCTAGTTGCCGGCTCCGGAGCTGTCCCTAATTTTTCTCTTCTGAAAGACCAGCTGATTCAAAACAAAAATCCAAGCGTTCATCACACATTGATCGACATCAATCGTACCTACGAAGACATTATCTATCGAGCCGAGCTAGAAGAGCTCGCCCAAAAATACCCTAAGCGCTTTACACTTGTCCATCGACTCACTCGCGAAGAGCGCCCTGGCTTTGTAAACGGCAGACCTACTTTCGACTTACTGCGTGAGCATGTCAAAGATCCAAGTCGTGTCTTGGTCTATGCCTGCGGTTCTGCGATCACCAAATGGCAAAAAAAACACGCCAAACTAACTGGCGAAAAGCCTGCACCTCGTTTTATTGAAACAGTTACCGATTGGACGCGGCAACTTGGAATTGATAAGAAACGATTTAAGCATGAGTCGTATGGTTAAAAACTCCCTCCCCATTTCCAAACTCACCTCCATTGGCCTCGCCATCTTCTCCATGTTCTTTGGAGCAGGCAATCTCATATTTGCGCTTCGAGTTGGAACACAGTTTAAAGATGAATTAGGTATTGCCTTAAGCGGCTTTCTCATCACAGCCGTGCTGCTTCCCATAATTGGCGTTCTGGCTGTACTTCCTAAACAAGGCAACTTACATCGCTTTTTCGAGGCTGCCGGCAATCACATCGGCACAAAAATCCTATGCTATGTGCTGTTCGCAGTTATTGGCCCCTGCGTCGCCATGCCACGCATTGTCACACTCTCTCACACAATAATAAGCCCATTTGTTCCCTGGTTTTCGTTATTTGGTTTTACGCTTTTATTTTTAGCTATCGTATTCTTACTTGCCTGGTCTGAATCTAAAATTATCGAGATTTTGGGTAACTTCATTAGCCCTCTGTTATTAATCTCGCTAGCTACTTTTGTGCTGTTCGCATTTGTCCGTTCACCGCTTCCAACATCAACAACGCCTTTTAGTCTTCAAACTTTTTTCACCAATCTCAAATATGGCTACAACACGCTCGACTTCTTAACAGCCCCCTTTTTTGCCTCTGTTATTTTGAGCATTTTATCTAAACAAAAAACCCAACAAGACGAGGCTACCCTCTTTAAAAGCGGCCTGATTGGTTCTATCATTGGCGTATCGCTTCTTGGCCTTGTCTATTTGGGCTTAAGCCTCGCGAGCGCACGCGTCCCTATCGATCTTGCAGGTCACAACGAAGCAGAAGTGCTTAGCCTCCTATCTATTGAAGTTCTTGGGCCCTCTGGAGCTATTTTACAAGCTATTATTATAGTCTTGGCTTGTATCTCGACAATTATTGCACTCGCAGCTGTATCAGCAGAGTTTTTTCAAAAAGAACTCTTCCCACACAGCAAGCAGCACTACTGGTTTTTTCTATTAGTTTCTCTTTCCATAACCGGCGTAATTTCAAACTTTGGCCTGTCTAGAATTTTAAGCTTATCCAAGCCAATTATCGAAGCAATTTCACCAGCTATTCTCATGTTATGTGTTGGCAATATTTTAGACTGGAAATTCGCTTTTAAGCACACGAAGCTTCTCGTTTGGCTCACTTTGGGAGCAACATTAGCCGCCTTCTGGCTCAGCTAAGTTTGATTCTACAGCGTATTAAATTGTAAAATATAAACATGAAATATTTCCTATATTTCCTAACTCTCTCAGCTTTCGCGGCCCAATTTAATCCACAAAAACTCGAGCATCGGGCAGAAACTGAGGGATACGGCTATAAATCAGCAAACCTCATGCTGCTGCAAGAGCTTTTTGGGGAGCAAGAGCACATAAAAGTACCTGAGTTTATCGCCCTTCCCAGCCCTATTATCAATGAGCTTCTGGCACAAGCTGGTCTCAACCTAGGAAAGTCTTGGTCTGAAATCATTCAAGCTCAGGGGATTGCAAGTCAAACACTTGGGATCGCACTGCAAACAAATGTTTTACCTGATTCTTTTGCGGATCCTTCTCAAGCTTTAGCCTCGCAAATCAAATCCAAGTTTAAC
>JAESQZ010000131.1 GCA_016764955.1 Deltaproteobacteria bacterium
AATCAGACGTAACCGCTGGGCGAATAAAATCAGTTGCAAACCAATATTTGTCCGAAGTCGAGACTATGCATTGATGCTTGCTGGAGCAAGCATCCAAATATGGAGGGCAGTCTTCTTTAGTGCTGCAGTAGCCAGCAGTTATCGCCTGCAGAGAATTATCAGCATCACAAAAATGGCCGTCTGGTGGCTTTGGAGGATTCTTCAAGCAGGATGGATCCGCCTCGACCAAACCACCTAGTCCATTCACATCGCTGCTACAAGCAATCGGCAAAAGCATTAAAACTAACAGGCATAACTTCAAAATCTTGTTTATTTCTTTCAGCATACTTACTACTAACTCCATATAAATCCCTATAGCTCGCCTGAATGATTACGACCCTTTACAAACCCCATTGTCACATACAAAACCAGGACCACACTGAAAGTTTCCACCACACGTACATATTCCATTCGAAGAACATCCATCTGAAGTACTTGAGCAAATTTCTCTAGAACATCTGCAGGACCCGTTTTCGCAGGTTTGATTGTTGGGGCATGCTTTTCCTAGAGTTCCACAACTGCAAACACCTGCATCACAGGTTTCAGGGGAAGTGCAGTCTGAATTGCTCAAACACTGCACACAGGTATTTGTTTTTATATCGCATATCGTTTTAGAGTCACAAGAAACAACTGTTGAACATCCCAAACCAGCCGCTGCACAGGCATTGGCACAAGTCTCATATAAAGGTGGCTGGCAGTCATCCCAAGCTGTCGAGGCATTAGGCAAACAAGTTTCAAAAAACTTAGCGTCTTTCACAGGCAAAGATGGATGCACACGTGTCCCACAGGCATCGCTCCCGTCGCACACAGGATTATCACCACCACCATTATTATTATATGACATCGCTGGGCAAAACTGTGAGCCAGTCAAGGTACCCGGTGTTTTAGACCCAAATGCATAAGTTCCAGGCAGAGCAGGGTTTACAGCCCACATGTTGCCGAATGATATCGAGTTGATTTGATTCCAAGGAGGTTGATTAGACGGCGGAACCCGGTTACCACCCCATTCAGCCATATTGTTGTTGTTTACAGGATATAGCCCCTTATTACGTCCAAAAACACTATTTGTAATATCAATTGTCTTATTATCTTTGGTTGACGTCGTATAAACACCTCCACCACCTTGATTGTAAGCTCGGTTATCTACAAAGCAAGAATTAGTAACAGAGCTCGAGGAATTGTCATTGTTAAAAAATGCACCACCAGCCCAACTTGACCAGTTACCTGCTAAAAACGTACTCTTAAGCTCAACAGTACTATTCTTATGAGCATAAATCCCACCGCCATGACCATAGGAGTAGTTACCTTGAATCCGAGAATCAGTAATTGTTAACTGCTGCTTCCCTGCAGCCGAAATGGCGCCACCTAATAAAGAGAATTGAACATTGTCTTTATCACTGCTTTTCTTGCAAAGCCCATTACTCTGACAAGTGTCTGTTGTTGACGAACATAAACTACCTGCTGGAGGTGAATTATTACCCGACACACAACCTGCTGGCGGATCAGCATTTATGCCATTGCCATAAAAAGTAACCCGTTCAATCGTACTTTCATCGCCCGCAGAAGGGTTATGATACAAACCACCTCCCTCAGTAGTAGCCGTATTTAACTCTACCATTGAATCTCGAAGGTGCATGGTTCCCGAATTGCTAATCCCGCCACCCTTAGACGCAGTATTTCGAGAAATTCGTAAATTCTGAAGTGTAGCAGTAGCATCTTTGCCAATCACAATTGCAGTGTCCTCGCCATCCACAAACTGAAAACCATCAACTGTTACTCGTCCACTATTAATCTCAAAAGCATTCTTGTTATTAATCGGCTTCTTAAAAATCGTTCCACTAAATTCATTTTGACCAAGAGAGTTCCCCCCAGCTCCTACACGACCATCTTTACCATCAATCGTCTGCTCTGTTCCGGCAAAACCACCATAAATATTAATGGACCCAGCCACTGGTACTGAGTCCCTAAAATCAGTCGTCGTATTCGCTACCCAAAGGCCATAGCCGCAGGGGCAAATGGAACGATTATATTCTGGAAGTCTTGGTTTAGAAAGTGTCGATTTAGCTGGCAAATAATCCCCAAAAGTAACTGAGCTACTGCCATCTGCGCATTTTGATTGATCAAGCAAACAATCAGAGTCAGAAGTGCAGGGCGAACCATCTACACAGGTTCCAGGGCCTTTGGGGCTTGCTCCACTGCACTTGCTTTTAGAAATATTCACCAACCCATTCTTAAAGGCATCTGAAATACTCGCAGTCTTACCCTTGCTAACCTGCGGACTATTCTTGGCAGCTCCGGTAAAAGGGCTCTTTGATTCTTGAAAAACTAATCCTGCACAAACCGAAAAACAGTCTAGGCTACAGCGGCCATTCAGGCCGTTTTCCGAACCCTCGTCACAAACTTCATTGCCCTCCACCTTACCATTTCCACAAGTCGCCGGGCGGCAAGTGCTGTTAGAGCAGACTAAGTTTCCCGAAGAGCCACAGTCACTGTCTCTGCTACAAGTGATTGAACAGTAACCCAGGCTTGGAGAGGTACCAGGCACTAAATTACACGGAGTGATTGGGAACAGCCCCACTATGCCACGACAATTCACACGAGGGTTGCAGATTGGCTCATAGGTTCGGGTAATAGGGTTGCAAACCTCGGTCCCATCGGTTCCACTAGCTTTGGTATCGCCTGGTTTCGTACAAACTTCTTGGCAAAAACCGTCAACTAGAAAGTCACATATCTGCCCTGAGGCACAGCTATTGGAAGAACTACAACCCGCTCCTGTACCAGCAAGCTGAAACGAGTTAGTAAAACCAAGTACAACTAAAAGAGCTGAGACAGCTAATACGGCACTAAATACAGTTCTATTATTCACAGTTTCCCCTTAAGTCGAGCTCGGAATACAAGTATCAGTCAAGCACTTCATTCCAGCAGGGCAGAATCCCTCTGCTTTGCCTTTACAATCAATTTGGCAGTATTTATCATCACTAGAAGAGACAGCTGTAACCTTACATATATTACCACTTCTACAGTCGCTTAATTGAGTACATAAACGTTCACAGGTTTGAATTGTTGTAGTCCCAAGAGTAGCCTTCAGACACGTCGAACGCTTCTGATATTGGCATGCCACCGTTTCGGGCGGTTTTGGTCCTGCACAGTCTTGGACACAAGTAGAGGTAATAGAGCTGCACAAAAATGTCTGACCAAAACCGTCTTCAGTCAAACGTGCAATGTCAATCCCCTGACACTTCCTTTCACCAATCGTACAACCAACTTCACAAGTTCCCGTCACAGCATCTAACACGAGATTCCCAGGACACTTCGTATCTTTTGGAAATTGGGAAAGCTCCAACTTACAAAGGCCTGCTGACACCTTAAAAAGATCTGGACACTTGTTACTATCTGCCAGAATCGCACAGTAACCATTCACACACTGCGCCTGAAAATTACCTATTTTTGCACAATTTTCAACGGTTCCACAATTATCTGCCGGCTCACAAGCAGCAGAGATTGGATTGCAAACATTAGTACCTTTTACATGAGAACAAGGGGTTTGCTCTAGAGGATTGCAAGCAAAATGGCAGGTACCTTTTTTGGCTGGTGATGTTTTCGGGAACATGAAATCACAAATTTCACCTGCTTTGGTGGTGCACTCAGCATGGGAGTCGCAACCATCTTTAGAAGGTGGGCCACCAGTGGTGCCGCCATTACCAGTAGTACCGCCAGGTGGTGTCGCTTCTTTGCCACAAGGTGCTGCAAGCATTATAAAGCCCAAAGCCAATGCTGCTAATAGCCACCACCAAAGGCTTTTCTTTTTCAAACCCATAATTGCTTGCAATCGTAGCAAGCAACCAAAGCGCAATTCAAATTGAAGGCAGATAAATTCTTTTAGGCGCTCAACTGAGAAAGGAAGAGACTAGCTGGACAGACACGAATTCCAGAATTGCTCAAGTAATCCTTCTTACCCTCTGCATGAATCTGGAATGCCTCCGCCTTTGGAAACTTGCCTTTCAAATACTCCAAAGAAGAGGAAACTTGCACATCACTCCACTTACACTCGACTAGATAAATAGGTTTTCGATCTTCCAAAACCATAAAGTCAACTTCTCTACCATCGATGTCCCTAAAATATCGTAATTCTAGGTCTCTAGCAAAACAGTCTTGCTCATAATGCACCCACTTCAATAGATGACATGCTACTAAATTTTCAAACCGAAAGGACAAAGATAATCGCCTTTCTGCTTAGCAAGTAAGTTCTTAGCAGCAGTCGTTTTACCTACCTACCTAGGGCCACTAACTGGATTTGATTTTCTAAGTACCTAGTTTTAATAGCTTTATCATACGGTGATTTTAGACCGCAGTCAAATTTACTCGCTCTTTAAAGAGCTTGCCATCAAATCCAATAAGCCACTCGGATTATCTGAGTGCACCCAGTGGCCAGCGTTTTTGAGCAGGTGCACTTTGTCAGATAATGGCAAAGCCAAATGCGAGCTGCGTTCTGCTTTGACAAAGTCGGTGTTAGGCTGAGGTTTGATAGCCATTTCGCGAAAAGACAGAAGCATTTCTTCGATGATGTTGAAGTCGAAGCGCCAAGTTACAACTTTGTCATGCTGGCGCAGGCCAGCATCTAGACCCTGGCCTTCGCCAGGGTGACTTTTTGTATCCACCACGTTCATCATCATCCACAAGGCT
>JAESQZ010000132.1 GCA_016764955.1 Deltaproteobacteria bacterium
CAAATCCGATATAAGCAAAAAAGACCAACGCAGCACCTTGGGTAACACCAGCCCAACCAAACGGCATGAATACACTCCAATTAGTAGGTTCGACGTGAAATGCTGCAATGCCAATAAAAATAGCGATTGCTGTTAGTTTAACAAACACAATCGCAGTGTTAAATCGAGCGCTTTCTCGAGCACCTAAGCATAGCAGCCCCGATATTAATAGAATTATTAAGACTGCTGGCAGGTTTATAAGGCCTCCCTCTGAGGGGCTGGTGACCAGGGTAACTGGTAGTTCAATACCGACAGAAGATAAAGCATTTCTAGCATAGCCTGACCATCCAACAGCGACGGTAGAAATACCTAAGCCATATTCAAGCAAGAGATCCCACCCAATAATCCAGGCAATAATTTCGCCTAGGCCAGCATAGGCATAGCCATAAGCGCTGCCGCAACCTCCAACGCTAGCAGCGAGCTCAGCATAGGAAAGCGCAACAAAAACACAGGCAAGGCCGGAAATAATAAAAGATAGAACGACCGCTGGTCCAGCATGCTCGGCAGACACAACACCTGTTATCACAAAAATACCAGCTCCAATGATGGCGCCGATACCTAAAAAAGTGACATCTACAGCATTCAGGCAGCGCTTTAAGTTACCACGCGTGCTTTCGATTTCTTCGACAAGCTTGGTTCTGAAAAGATTCATAGCTATCAGTATGATAACTTAAGTTGCAATTAGAAAGTTGGCTGGATTATGGTCACCCTGGCGTAGGCCAGGGTCTATGTGCCTAGATGCTGGCCTTCGCCAGCATGACAAAGAGTTTGAGGAGATTTATGAGTTGTTGTGGTAATTTTTGGACTTGGATCGTACCGACCGCTGCTGTGTGGTGGCTGATTGCTTCTGCTTTGCTGTTTTACACCTGGAATGAAGCGATTAGTAAAGTGACTTCAGCTCGAAAAATACAGTTTAAGCATGCCTTGTTGCTTGTCATCACGATGGCCGTACTGTGTGCCCCCAGCTACATGAGAGGTTTCTGCGGGAAGGGTGGCTGCCCACGTGTTATGCAAATGATGAAAACCCCTGCGGGTCAATGAAATGAACATCAGTTGTCATGCCACCTTCGCTGGCATGACAATTGGGATTGACGCTCTCAAAAACGCCTAATAAGAGAACACCTCTATGCAGGTACTTCTTGTTCACAAAAATCCTCGGCCAGAGGCTACGGAAATTCATGACGAGTCATTGCGTCTTGTCGAAAACGCTTTGACACAGAGACAAATCGCTTACGAGATCTGTGAGCGAGAATGCCTGACGTCTGATAAAGCAAAAGAGCATTTGGTCGTGACCGTAGGTGGCGACGGGACTTTTTTAGATGCCGCACACTATTTGCACTCGAAAGGCCATAGTGTTTTATTTGGCGTTAACTCGAATCAAGAGAACTCCGTAGGCTCTTTATGCGCGGCAGACTCAAGCAATTTTGAAGCAGTACTTGATGGCTATACCAGTGGCAAGTTAAAGCCTATTCGTGTGATGCGACTGCAAATTGCGTTGAATGGTAAGAAACTTGAGACGAGCGCATTTAATGATATTTTGATAGTGCATGAGAATCCCGCCTCTATGACGCGATATTGGATTGAGTTTGGTGGCGAGAAGGTTTTCCATAAGAATTCAGGTCTATGGGTTTGTACACCTATGGGGTCGACCGGTGCTGTTTGCTCGACTGGTGGTGTGGCTCAGCCGATGGACGATGGTCGTTTGCAGTGGATTGTACGAGAGCCTTATTTTGCCTCGGAGCCACGCCCAAAGCTTTTGTCAGGATTTGTAGGAGAGCAGGATGTACTTTGTATTAAGAGTAGTACGAAAGGCGGTCGGATTTATATTGACGGGCCACATGTGTCTGAAGATTTTGAAGAAGGCAGTGAGCTGAAGCTTTCAATCGTTCACGATGACCTTCAAATGCTGTTTAGTCAAAAAATGGAGCAACGAAGACAACAAATAGGATTATTGAGAGAAAAATATGCTCGAAGATATGCCGAGAGCGGGACTCGAACCCGCACGGGAGTGCCCGGATGATTTTAAGTCATCTGCGTCTACCTTTCCGCCACCTCGGCTCCGTGAACTCCCTGCTTTAGCCGACCTGTGGGTCAATTACAAGGGAGGAGTTGGCACTTTAATTAAGACTTCTGGCAGCATGGGCGTGCCTAAGCTTGTCTTTCATACTTGGCAACAGCATATATTAGCTGCGCAGGCAGTTATTCTAAATACTGGATTATCTAAGCGAAGTATTTCGCTCTTGTCTATGCCGCTTAATCATATTGGGGGCTTTGCTATTGCTGTCCGAGCTGAATGCTCAGACGGGCGTTGGGTGTTGCCCCACAAGGCCTGGGTGCCTACTTGGGCACTAGAGCAGGGCGTTACGCATCTTTCTTTGGTGAGTACCCAGCTATGGCGCTGGATGCAGGATCCTATTCAAGTAAGAGCCTTGCGAAAGCTAAAAGCGATATTACTAGGGGGGAGCGCTATTTCTCGTAAGCTTATTAAGAAAGCTTATGAAGCTGAGCTGCCAATTATCACAACTTATGGTTCGACGGAGACTTGTTCGCAAGTAACGGCGACAAAACTGGGTGATTCTTTGGAGAAGCTTTATACTTCTGGGCGCTGTTTGGTAGATCGCGAGATTCGAGTTGATGCAAGTGGCGAGATTTTGGTTCGAGGAGCGATGATAGGCTATTGTCATCCCGGGCTTGACCCGGGATCCAGTCATAATAATTGCGTTGCATTGAACATTGACTGGATCCCGGGTCAAGCCCGGGATGACAAAGAGTGGTACGCCACTGGCGACTTAGGTCGCATTGACAGCGATGGCTATCTGCACGTATTAGGCCGGCGAGATAATCGCATGATCTCAGGTGGGAAAAATATTTACCCTGAAGAAATCGAGCGGGCTTTGCTGGAGCATCCTGATATTGAACGTGCTTTGGTAGTTGCAAAAGCTGATCCAGAGTTTGGCCAGAAGCCTGCCGCTTTTGTGAAGCTGTCTCATGCAAACGAATTAAAGCCGATAGAGCTTCAGGCATTTTTAAGAGATCGTTTAGAAGGCTTTAAAGTTCCAAAATATTGGCATAGCTGGCCACCCAAAACTCCAAAACTCGTGTGAAAATCATAAATATTGGGTATGCAAGTTCAAAGACCTTCTATTGTTGCAATGCCTGCTCAAGCTGAGGCTCAAGCTCAAGCTGCTAATGTTGAACTGGTTCCTCAGGATACACTTAAGGCTATGTGTCGTCAGTATAACGAGGAGCATCAGGCTGCGCGTGAGCTGGGTTATGTTTCCCAGTTTATGAGTTTTTTATTAGGCACTGTTACAGTTCGCAGGGTTTCTAATTTTTTTGCCTGTTTTGGTTTTAGTTCGTTCTATCCAGCTCAACGAAATTATCCTGTAATACCAGCAGGGGAAAGAGCAGAGCAATTAGCTAAATTATTTGTTCCGAAGTTAAGCACGATGAGTGTTGTTCAAAGTAAATCGGATGATTTAAAACCAAACAATTTGTATTATGAAGTTCTACCACCGAAAGAAGAACGAAATTATTTCTCTTTGCTTTACTATTTGGGCGCAGAAACAGAGAGGGTACCAACACCAATCATCAATTGGTTATATGAAAAAGTGCGTGCAGTTTGGTATGGAAGCCAAAAAGATTGGGAGGCTATACAAATTAATTTGGATCCCAAGACTTTTGAACCAATCGGCATCTGCTATGAAACTTCCAACTATTCAGGAAATCCGAATGGCTATCACTTGATGAATGCAAGTGATTTACATCTTAAGTGCAGTATTTTGAAGCAAGAAGATGGTAGTTGGGAACAGTGCGTTGAACAAAAGAATGGTGAGGAAACACGCGCGCCGATAGCCAATCCGTTTGAGTCTGGCCCACACTTGCCTGTTACGATTGTATCTTGGAATGGGGCTTTTGATGTTACGAGTAAAGTTGAAGAACAAAAAAGCTTGAAAGTCTACGAACTCGATTTGCCTCAGCCTAAATACCTCGATATTAATACCTATCGAGAAGAGGGGATGGACTTGCGGGTTGGGTGGCTTCAGGAACGCAAATTTGGGCGTTTTATGCTTTCACGTAGGCACCCTTTAGAGTTGAAGCCCCAAGATGCGAGCCGGGTTGCGCAGAGTTAGTTGTTTAAGAGTCTCTTCGTCTATTAGTGTCCGTGCAGCTTGAAGTCCGTCGATGATATAAGTTTGTACGTGATTTTCATGATGGCAGTCTCCGGCTAGCACATAAACGTAGTCATCTTGTAATAGATATTGAGCAGCATTTTGATACTCAGGCCCATAAGCGCCTGCTAGAGAGCCTAAATTAACTTGGATGCGATGCCCAGCATTCACAAGCGCTTCTAGCTTTTCTGGATATCTATAAATATAGGGATAGCGCTCGATATGTGCGAGCAAGAGTTTGTAGCCAGCCTCTCGAATCGCGTAAAGCGTGCGCATGAGATTAGGAGGCTCAGCGCTATAGGGAAGCTCGACCAAAAGCCAGTCGCTGTCCCCATAGGGAACAGCTTGTTTATTTTGACAAGTTTCAACCAGCAGCTCGTCTATATAATGCTCAGCACCCCTAAAGCGCTTGGGACCCGCTGAGCCCAAAGCTTTATCTAGATTGTCGTGCATTTGGCTTTGAGCACTTTGGTCGTTGACCCAGTCTTTGTCACGCCGAATATGCGAAGTGCAGGCGACGTGCGTGACGCCTGCTTTAGAAAGTGCCAGCGCCAATGCTAAAGACTCGTCAGGTGTCTGAGGTCCGTCGTCAATGCCGTAAGCTAAGTGGCAGTGTAAGTCGATCATAGTTAATATGCCCAGTTGTCATCCCGGGCTTGACCCGGGATCCAGTATGGAGAGACCCCGGCTCGGAGGCCGGGGTGACAGCTTTCCTGTTTATTTCGTCTTCCCAGCCACATGGTTCAAAGCAGAGCCTGCCTTAAACCAATTAATCTGATCAGCAGATAGCGTATGCTTGCATTGAATAGCCCTGTCGTTAATAAAAACTTGGACTTCTTTGCCAGGCGCTAGATTTTCAAGCCCCGTCACGCTAATCAAATCTTTTTCGCCAATCTTTTCATAATCTTCAGGATTTACAAAAGTCAGCGGCAAAACACCATGTTTTTTAAGATTACTCTCGTGAATACGAGCAAAGCTCCGGGTGATAATTACTTTGCAGCCCAAGTGTCTTGGTTGCATAGCAGCGTGTTCTCGGCTTGAACCTTCACCAAAGTTCTCATCGCCAATTACACACCAGTCTTGCCCTGCTTCTTTGTAGCGCCTAGCTTGTTCTGGGAATGCGCCTAAGTAGCCTTTGCCAGCTTCACCGGTGAAAGCACTCACAGCTCCTGAGTAGGTATTGTCGGCAATCTTATCCAGGTGCCCTCTAAATTTGAGCCATGGCCCAGCAGGCGAAATATGATCTGTGGTGCACTTGCCTTTGGCTTTGAGCAGTGCTGGCATCTTATCGAAGTCTTTGCCGCTCCAAGCTGGAAACGGCTTCAAGAAAGCGAGTCTTTCTGAATCATCAGGGATGTCGACTGCCAAAGACGATCCATTTTTGGGTGGTGCCATAAAACCAGCGCAATCAACTTTAAAGCCTTTTTGTGGCAGTTGTTCGCCCATAGGCTCTGCTAAGCCGACAGTAGGGTCAGTATCCAGCTTGCCTGAAAGAGCGTATGCTGTGACAATTTCTGGGCTTGCCAAGAAAGAAAGCGTTGCTGCGTTGCCATCATTACGCCCCGGGAAGTTTCGGTTGTAAGAGCTTATAATTGAGTTCGTTTGGCCTTTTTGGATATCACGTCGTTTCCACTGGCCAATACAGGGTCCGCAGGCATTTGCTAGTACGACGCCGCCCATGGCTTCGAGTTCTTTTAGCTGTCCATCGCGCTGGATAGTCGCATGAACTGTTTCACTGCCCGGAGTAATCAAAAAGGGTACTTTAGCTTTAGCGCTTTTTTTGACTGCTTCGCGGGCAATAGAAGCAGAGCGATCGATGTCTTCGTAAGAGCTATTGGTACAGCTACCGATCAAAGCTGCTTTGGGTATGTTTGGATAATTTTCGGTTTTAACGGCTTCGATAAATTCAGAAAGTGATCTGGATAGATCAGGTGAGTGAGGGCCGACGATATGGGGCTCTAGCTTGTCCAAGTCAATATGAATAACTCGGTCGTAAAATTGCTCTGGGTTTTTGAGCACTTCTGGGTCAGCCTGAAGATGCTCTTGCTCAGCTTCTGCTTTGGCTGCGACAGCTTCACGCTCTGTGGCTTTTAAGTAATCGCCCATGGCTGAGTCGTAAGGGAATACCGAAGTCGTTGAGCCGTGTTCAGCGCCCATGTTACAAATCGTGCCTTTGCCTGTGGCTGAGATGCTTTCACAGCCATCACCAAAAAACTCAACAATATGGTTGGTGCCGCCTTTTACGGTTAGAATCCCCATTAGTTTTAGAATGACGTCTTTGGATGAGGTCCATCCTGACATTTTGCCAGTTAACTTGACTCCAATTATGCCTGGCCAGACTAGATTAAAGGCTTGGCCGGTCATGACATCTACTGCGTCAGCGCCTCCTACGCCAATTGCGAGCATGCCTAAACCCCCGCCATTAGGCGTGTGGGAGTCAGTGCCTAGCATCATGCCCCCTGGGAAGGCATAATTTTCGAGTACGACTTGATGAATAATGCCAGAGCCAGGTTTCCAAAAATCAATGCCATATTTTTGGCTCGCTGTTTTTAAGAACTCATAGACTTCAAAGTTGGACTTAAGAGCTGCTTTTAGATCTAAGGCAGCTCCTTTTTGGGCTTGAATCAAGTGGTCGCAGTGAATGCTGCTGGGAACCTGGACGGTATTTTTCCCAGCGGTCATGAATTGCAGAATGGCCATCTGGGCAGTTGCATCCTGCATGGATACCCGGTCTGGATAGAAATTGGCGTAAGTCCTCTTTCTAACAAGCTTTTTGCCATTTTCATCACAGACTTCTTTCATATGGCTAACAAGAATCTTTTCAGTGAGGGTGAGCGGACGCCCAAAATGTTTACGACCTTCAGCGATTTTTTCGAAATTCATACTGACTTTTTAGCAAAAACTTAGTCGATTGCCAAGGATTCTAAAACTGTATATAACTTATCTATAATGTCCATTATGAGTCCAGATAAAATACGAAATGTCGCTATCATTGCACACATTGATCATGGGAAAACGACGCTTTTGGATGGCCTGCTAAAACAATCAGCTGTTTTCGGTGCCCATCAAGCTATTCCTGATCGTGTCATGGATTCTTATGATCAAGAGCGTGAGCGTGGGATTACGATTTTTGCGAAACACAGCGCAGTTCAATTCGGTGAGTATAAAATTAATATCATTGATACGCCTGGTCACGCGGATTTTTCTGGTGAAGTTGAGCGCGTGTTGGATATGGTTAACTCGGTTTTATTACTCGTAGATGCACGTGAGGGCCCCATGCCGCAGACGCGTTATGTGCTGAGCCAGGCTTTGAAGCGTGGCTTGAAGCCCATTGTGATTATCAACAAGATTGACAGGCCACATGCCGACCCTGATCGCGTTTTAAACGAGACATTTGATTTGTTTGTCGAATTGTCTGCAAATGAAGAGCAGCTTGATTTTCCTTATATTTATGCTTCTGGCTTGTCTGGCTATGCTTGCAAGACCCTGGATGATCCAAGAGAGAACTTAGCGCCTTTGATGCAGCTGATTGTCGATGCGGTTCCGGCTCCTAGTGGTTCTTTTGATGAGCCGTTTGCGGTTCAGGTAGCGACAGCGCCTTATGATGAGTATTTAGGCCGAGGTGCTTGTGGGCGTATTGTTAATGGCCGCGTTAAAAAAGGCAGCATGGTGACGCATGTTAACCGTGCAGGTGAAGAAAAAACCATGCGTTTGACCCGTATTAAGGGTTATTTCGGGATTCAACAGGTTGATATTGAAGAGGCTGGTGCTGGTGATATTGTGAATCTTTATGGGGTTCCTGAAGTCTTAATTGGCGACACGCTTTGTGACCCTGAGAACGTCGTTCAATTTCCTGTTCTGAAAGTAGAAGAACCGACGATTTCGGTTGATTTCACGGTGAACTCTGGGCCGCTTTCGGGTCAAGATGGCAAACATGTGACCATGAACAAAATACGAGATCGCCTACTTAAAGAAAAGAAAGCGAACATTACGCTTCGTATCGAAGAAGTCCCTGATGTGCAGGATGTCATGCGCGTTTCAGGGCGTGGTGAGCTTCACTTGGCCGTGCTGATCGAAGCCATGCGCCGAGAAGGCTATGAATTTTGTATTTCTAAGCCAAAAGTGATCACCAAGACGATCGATGGCAGTTTGTGTGAGGCTTTGGAGAAAGTATATCTTGAAGTTCCAGAGGAAAACTCGGGAGCAGTGATCGATGCACTCGCCAAACGTAAAGGTGAGATGCAAAGTTTTGATACCAACGAGCATAAGATTACTCGGATGGAATTTTTGATGCCCACACGGGGGCTAATGGGTTTTAGAAATGATTTTCTCACCATGACGCGTGGGGAAGGTCTTTTAACCAATATTTTCGAAGATTTTGTGCCTTGGAAAGGCGAGGTCCCCAAACGCAAAAATGGGGTGATGATTTCGATGTATCAAGGCAGAGTAACGCCTTACTCAGCTTATTCACTTCAAGATAGGGGTATTTTGTTTGTAACGGGGAATGACGATACTTATGAGGGGATGATTGTCGGTGAGCATTGTCGTGACAATGATATCCCTGTAAATATCACGCGTGAGAAACAACAAACCAATGTCCGTACAGCCGGTCGCGATGAGAATATTATCTTGACTCCTGCTCGTAAACTGACTTTGGAGCAATCGATTGATTATATCGAAAAAGACGAGTTGGTGGAAATAACGCCCAAGAATATTCGCTTGCGAAAGATTTATCTCAAAGAAAATGACCGAAAACGGGCATCAAAGAATAGTTAATAAACATGTACACAGTTAAGTTGGAGTGTGAGCAAAGTCATGCTTTCGAAGGGTGGTATGATTCAGCAAAGGATTATGAGGAGCGTCTTAACACTTTGTCTTGCCCTGTGTGCGACTCTGAGTTTGTGATGCGCAAGTCTTCCGCGCAAAGTAAAGTGGGTAAGCATCTCATGAGCTTAGCTCGTGAGATTAAGCATGAGCGTGCTCAAGGACAAGACCGGGCTGGTAGTCAGTATTTTAAAGTTCTATTGGACTAGCGATGCAAATTGATATTTCCGGCGAAGAGTTAATACCCGATCAAGATCGCACAGAAGTCTTGTTGTTGATACAGAAAGCATCGGCTTTTCAGTGTCATCCCGGGCTTGACCCGGGATCCAGCAAAAATAATGCAGGTACTCTTGAAAATAACTGGACCCCGGATCAAGTCCGGGGTGACGAGAAATCGTTGTCTCTGTCATTAGTTTCTGATACCGAAATCCAAGAGCTAAACAGCAAATGGCGCGGCAAAGATCAGCCTACAGACGTCCTCTCTTTTTCAGCCCAAGAAGGCTTTGAAATGCCAGGGACCGAAGAGCTCCTAGGCGATATCGTCATATCGGTAGACACAGCCAAAAGCCAGGCTAAGCAATATGGCCATAGCCTAACTGAAGAGCTGCTGGTGCTTTTTGTACACGGACTTTGCCATTTGCTGGGCTATGACCATGAAAAAGGCCCCAAAGAAGCGCGCCTCCAGGCAGAGCGTGAAACTGAGATCTTGCAAAAAATAGGCGTCAATCCAGAGATCGCGTTGGTGGGGCGCTAAGGGCCCGTACCAAAATAAATTGTAACTACTCAGGGGGTAGGCATTTGAATGCCCTCTCCTTTGGAGACTGTCGATAAAGTACCGAGCAAGTTTTTTTCCGCAAAGCGGATTCCGAATATAGCCCCGGGCGCTAGCCCGGGGAATCGTGTAGCTCCAGCCCTTAAAGACCCGAAGGGTCGACTGATTAGCATATATTCAACCGTGCCTTCGGCACTGAATTGGCTATACCATCATCTCCCCGGGCTGACGCCCGGGGCTATATTCGGAATCCGCTTTGCGGAAAAAATCCTCTTTATCGACAGTCTCTTTGGGAGAGGGAGATTTTGACTTGTCAAAATCGGGTGAGGGTTTTCCCCTATGTAGGCAGAAAGGGTTGTCCCAAAAACACATTTCACACAAAGACTGCTTGGTTTGCGTGGCGATTCCCTGCTGAATTGCGGTCATCAGCAAGATGACAAACCCATAGACTAAGTCGAATAGAACAAATATCAGGTAAGATGCACAGAGCTCCTCGTGGCTTACGTTCATAGGGGGCACGGTGCAGGCGATGTCCGCAATGTGGACAATGTTTTAAGCGCTGGCGTTCTTCTAATTCTGCATCAATCCTAGCGAGCTGAATAAAAAAACTGACATTTCCAAAAAATTTCGATAAATC
>JAESQZ010000133.1 GCA_016764955.1 Deltaproteobacteria bacterium
TAAAACTTATGCAGCTAAGTTAATTCAGGAGAAAGTTTGCACAGCAAAAGACGTCGATGATTTTAAGCAAAAAGCGCTTCAAATTTGTGAGGAGGCTTTGGAGGAAGTTAAGGCTAGGGTATGGCCTGCTGCTGCCAAGACTAACCGTCACCCCGGCCTTGAGCCGGGGTCCAGCACTGGATCCCGGGTCAAGCTCAGGATGACAAGCGCACCGTCAGGCAAACAACACACCTACCTCGAAGCCATTTCACTCGCCGTCCAAGAAATCCTCGAACAAAACCCTAAAGCTTATGTGTTAGGCGAAGATGTCTCGCCGCCATATGGCAATGCATTCATGCTGTTCAAATCGATTCCCGAAAAACTATGGCCTCAGTTTATCAATACGCCGATTTCTGAAAGCGCTATTATTGGCTCATCTGTTGGCATGGCTTTAGAGGGCTTAATGCCCATAGCTGAGATGCAATTCAACGATTTTATAGCCTCGGGCTTTAATCAATTAGTTAATAACGCAGCAAAGTTTCGATATCGAACTGGCAAAGCAGCGCCCTTTATCTTGCGCATGCCATACGGCGGCTTAAGAAGGGCAGGGCCTTATCACTCACAAGATACAGCTGCTTGGTTTTACAGGACACCTGGCCTATTAATCGCTGTGCCATCAACGCCATCAGATGCCAGATTGCTTTTGCATGAAGCCACGCGTCAGCAGGATCCCGTTTTATTTTATGAGCATATTGCTTTGTATCGAGATCCAAGTTTACGCGAAGAGTTGGTTGATTCAGGCTTAGGCTTTGGGCAAGCGGCTTTAAGAAAGCAAGGCAACGAGCTCACAGTTATAAGCTACGGCGCTTATGTGCACAAAGCTTTGAAAGCGCTTCAAGATGTCGATTGCGATGTGATTGATTTGCGAACGCTCGTGCCTTTGGACTTCAAGGCTATCTCTAAGAGCATCCAAAAAACAGGCCGTGTTTTATTGGTAGGCGAAGACAGCAAACAGGGCAGTGTATTGGAGAGTATTGGTGCTCAAATTAGCGAAGAGCTATTCGAGCACCTGGACGCGCCTATTAAAATCTTGGGATCCCAAAGCACCCCCGTGCCATACACTCCGCCTCTTGAAGATGATTATTTGGTATCAGACCAGCAAATTTACGAGGAAGTTATAAGTCTACTAACTTATTAAAGAGACGCGTTTTCCAGGGGATTTTCAAGTTGTTTTAGGTACAAATTGATGAAATAATCATTAAGATTGTTAGCAGTTACAAAGCGTCCAAAATTTTCATGTGTGGGGTCAAGCCGTCTTGCACCAAGCAGAATTCGAGCTCGCTCATTTTCCACGTCTTGGCCTATAAGAAGGTTTAGAATAGTTTCAGCTCTATTATGGTAAGGCGTTGGGTTCTCTCTTCCAGTGCGTCCGAATCTGAAAATAGCTAACAGGTTTCTGTAATAGAGAGGGTGGTTGTCTCTTTCCCATTGGAGCTGCCGGTCTCTTTGAGTAGCCTGCTGTTCAGCAACCTCAGCCGCTTGCCTTCGGCGCGCTTCTTCTACTTCTTGTTGGGTATTTCCCATCTGATATAATCTTGCCCGCCGTCCTACTTCATTCGCTCTAGCTCTAGCCTCAGCTTCTTGTTCTAGTTGCCTGCGTGCGGCTGCATCTCGCTCTTGGGTAGTCTCTCGTCCGTTGGCCCTATCTTCTCGATCTTGAGCAGCTCGTCGAGCTGCTGCTGCTGCTGCTGCTAGTTGCGTAGTAGTTGGTTGTTGATTATTAGTCGCTACTGCGCCACCACCTGCTTGGGGCTGGTTTTGGTTGGTCAGTGCCTGATAAGCTTGAGCAAAAACTCTATATAGAAAGGCAAAAGGTGCAGCTGCTGCGTTTCCAAGTCCTCTGATAGGTTGGCCTGCATGGCTAACCTGTGAGGCTGCCAAAATAAGTGAAAAAACAAAATAACGAGAAAATTTCATATTAAAACTATATAATTGATAAGATGTTAGTCAAGGGGGTAATTGACAGACTGGAAATCTTAATATAAACACCTAAATTCAAGCACTTGGCCCCTTCGTCTAATGGTTAGGACGTCAGCCTCTCACGCTGTAAATACGGGTTCGAATCCCGTAGGGGTCACCAACCTAAGAGCTTCCAAAACTTCTGTTAAAGGTAACCCTAGAACATTGGTAAAACTTCCCGTCATGTGATCCACAAAGGGGCCGCTTGCGCCTTGAAGCGTACAAGCACCTGATTTGCCTTCCCACTCGCGTGTTTTTACATAGTCTTCGATTTCATGTTTAAAGAGTTTTCGAAAAACTAGGGTGCTCTTCACAACTTTGTTAATTAGTTTGTCTTGATAAGCCACTGCAAAGCCAGATAGCACGTCGTGTGAACGGCCAGAAAGCTTTTCGATCATTTCATAGGCATGTTCAGCATTGTCTGGTTTGCCTAAAATTTCATCGCCCAAAACGACTAGAGTGTCTGCGGCAATGAGTGGCAGCTTAGTTTGGGAAGCAACAGCTTGTACTTTCTCGCGGGCGAGTCTTAAAACAAGTTCTTCTGGATTTTCGCCTGGTTTTTCAGACTCATCTATGTCTGGCTTTAATAAAGTTAGTTCAAAGCCAAGGGACTCTAAAAGAGAACGTCGTCTAGGCGAGGTCGACGCGAGTGCAATTTGATTCATTGTTTTCCTATTAAAATATCAGCTGATACCGAACGCCGGCACCTTGGCCATATTTTTGAATTAGATTGAAAGATACGAGTTGCGAAAGAGCGTACACGATTGTTCTTCTAGGTAGCTGAGTTTCCTTGGCGATGATAGCTGTTGTTAAGCGAATTTCAGGAAATTCTCGAAAGCAAGCTAGAACAGTAGTCGCTGACTCTGAAAGTTTTTTTGTGTTCTCAAACTGACTTAGATTTGCTTTGATGCCGTCCAGAGCCAAATTAGCCATCTTTATCATAAATCTAATAAATGGCTCGAAGTTATACTGGGATGGGTTTGGCGCAAATTTTCCTTGAGAACATCTGTTAAGAACTAGATAGTACTCCGCGCGGTGACGCTCGATTTGTCGATCAATTGCCAAGTAGGGGGCTAATTGGCTGAGGACCTCCTCGTGGCTTTGTAACATTCCAAGTAAGAACAA
>JAESQZ010000134.1 GCA_016764955.1 Deltaproteobacteria bacterium
AACCAAGCCACCCGCTTGAGAAAACACTCAAAAATAATCCAACCCCAGTCGTTCCAAAAAAAGCAATTCTTTTTTGTCTCTCGACACGACGAGTTTCAGTTAAAAATGATCCCATAAATTAGAATTTATGGTTTTCCCGACTTTGGGTCAAGGTTTATTGTCACACTAGGCGATTGATACATATTTTTGAAATCTTTCTAAAACAAGGGTTCTCTTTTTCTGTGACGTGATCGTATCAATCATCTTTAATGCTTGTTTTACCTTAAAGTGAGGAGGTAAATCGACCTCAGGTAAAGAATGAAATAGTTTTGTTCGAGTATCACTTAAATACAAAACATCTAACAATGCTTTTTCCGGAGTAGCCATTTTAACAGAGGACTGTTTGTCTATGACATAGCCATTAAAAAATCCCACATCAATATGATGAATCGAAACATCAACGAGTGGTGTATGATACCGACGTGTTCTACCTAAAGAAACAGCATATAAAACCTGTGGAATTTGAGAAATCATGCCATGAAAATACAAAGCGGATTGTAGAGAAATATAGCAAGGGAATGGAGATACCAGATAGCTTGGCAGCATCAGAGGCTCAAGCTTGCTTTTAAAACCCCAAAGGCCTTTTTTCAAACTCATGAGATGATTGCTAGCTGCGAGTCTTAACAGCATTTGGCTGGTGGAAATTCGTGATTTACCCAGCATAGCAGCCGCATCGTTGGTTGAAAAAACTGGCATATTGATTTTTTTTAGCTGTGTGAGCGCCTCCAGAAGTCTCATTATTTAACCTCTAACAGATCAATAACTTCCAAAAGCATTTGATCCCAAATAGCGGAGTCATAATTTTTCTGAGATTCAGCTGGCAAATAAGATAACACTTGGCTTTTAAAGTCTGAAAAACTAAGAGACAGGGCGTTTTCTTTCGTTTTCAAGAAATCTACCTTCAGATTAAACAGGGATTTCTTTAGATCAGCTCCAATCCGAAGCAAATGGTAGATATCGAAAACATCTCGTGCCTGCGTTTCGGTTCTGCCAGCAAGCGCCTCGATTTTTTGACTTAGTGCGGCTTCGCCCGTGTAGTGTCCAAAGAACGTTGGAGTCAGTTGATAATTCCGAAGAATATTTGGGTCAATGGTTCCAAAATGAACAGGTTTCTCAATACCCCTTCTTGAAAATTCAATTTTTGTATTTAGAGACGCTGCTGTTTGTTCAGTTTTTAATCTGACTTTCCAACGCTGAACAGTTTGTGTTTGCTTGGGCTCAGAATAGGCAGAAATTTCTATTGAACGCTCTTTCAAGGCCATTTTAAAGGCTGGGGAAGAAAAAATTTTTCGAACGTTTTTTTGCAGTGTTTCTTTTGCAATTGTCTGGATGTCAATATCCATATCTTCCGAGTAACGAATGCTCTTCAAAAAAAAGCGCAGATTACACCCTCCCTTGAGGATGGTTAACTTCTTATCCACCAACCTTCCAAGTTGCTCCAAAAACAGCAGGTGAAACTGTTCCACTATTGTGTGCGGGTTATAAATAGTCACCCTTAATTAATACCTGAATTTGACACAGGCGTCAAATTCGAGTTATTATTATTGGCAAAATTCGACATACAGGCCTGTTTTCGTGCCACAAATCGCTTTACCTCAAATGCACATTCCCCTCGTAGTTGTCTTTGAAAAGCTTCAATAACTCTTTAGCCTTCTCATCATAAGCAGCCGGATCTTTCCAAGCACGCTTCGGATCTAAAATCTCTTCAGGCACCCCAGCAGCTTCTTTTGGAATCATCAAATCAAAAAACGGCTCTTTAATAAACTCAGCATTCTCCATTTCACCTGACAAAGCTGTATTCAACAAAGCCCTCGTCCAACTGATTTTCAAACGGCTACCAACGCCGTAAGGTCCACCAGACCAGCCGGTATTCACGAGCCAGCACTGAACCTTATGTTTTTCAATCTTTTCGCCCAATAATTTCGCATAAACACTCGGCGGCCTCGGCATAAAAGGCGCACCAAAACAAGCTGAAAATACAGCCGACGGTTCCTTAACCCCGCGCTCAGTTCCAGCCACTCTTGCCGTATAACCATTGATAAAGTGATACATCACTTGATCTTTGGTCAGTTTAGAGATTGGCGGCAAAACACCAAAGGCATCACAAGTTAGCATTACGATATGCTTTGGATGCCCGCCCTTACCCTCAGGGCAAACATTGGGTATCTGGCTAATATCGTAGCTAATACGTGTATTTTCAGTATGCTCATCGCTGTCTAGATTAATCTCTCTTGTGTTGGGATCAATCGCGATGTTTTCAAGAAGGGTTCCGAAAGTTTGCGTTGTCTGAAAAATCTCTGGTTCATCTTTGGCACTTAATCGAATGCCCTTAGCATAACAACCGCCCTCAAAATTAAATACGCCCTCTTCATCCCAGCCGTGTTCGTCATCACCAATTAAACTACGTTCAGGGTCAGCCGACAGCGTCGTTTTACCTGTTCCACTTAAACCAAAAAACACTGCCGTTTCACCATTCTTGGCCATGTTGGCCGAACAATGCATGCCCATCACGCCTTTGGGCGGCAACAAATAATTCATAAGCGTAAACACGCTTTTCTTAACCTCACCAGCGTATTCAGTGCCACAAATCATGATGCGCTTAGCACCAAAATCAATCACCACGCCAGCTTCTGAGCGGGTACCATCAACTGCCGGATCAGCTTTATACCCAGGCACATGATAAATATTATAGTCCGGCGTGAAGTCTTGAAGCTCTGACTCACCTGGATTCAAAAACATATTGCGTGCAAACACACTATGCCATGCAAACTCACTATGCACTCGAATTTTTAGCTTATGCTTATCGCTATTACCAACACAGCAATCTTGAACAAAGTAGTCTTGGTTTTCTAAATAACTTGAAATTCGCTCGTAAAGCTTTTGTGCCTGCTCAGGCTGCATCTTTTGATTAATCGGTCCCCACCAGACATTCTTCTCTGAATCAGCGTCGAGCACCGTGAACTTATCATAGGGCGAGCGCCCCGTATACTTGCCTGTTCTGACGACAAAAGCGCCTTGATTACTTAAGACGCCTTCGCCTCTTCGAACAGCCTCTTCAATCAGCGCACTACTAGATAAATTCCTATGCATCCCTGTGTTCTAACAAAGAATGGCTTTTAAAAAAACTAATTTGAGCTGCTAGCGCTGATGCCTTTCAGGAACACACCTGGCATACGCAATTTGCTCAAGGGTCATGCCTTTAAAATCCGGATTTACTTGGCCATATTTGTAAACGCAAAACAAGCCCGCAAATGTCTTCTGCCACAGCTCATCTGGATCCATCACATGCGTCAAGTGCGATGTGACATAGGCATAGCGCCTATCAAGATCCTTCTCATTTCCAAACACCATCTTAATTGGAGTCAAGCAACGTTTCCACTTTTCCCGTGCTTGTGGGGTAAGGCCTTGATATTTG
>JAESQZ010000135.1 GCA_016764955.1 Deltaproteobacteria bacterium
AAGGCGCCAAGAGCCTCAGCATGACTTTCAAGCTGATGCCTACGGGCAGGTTCAAAACCAGCTTAAAATCTTAGGCTATGAGCAGTATGAAGTCTCAAGCTATGCGCTGCCTGGCCAAGAAAGCCAGCATAACCGGGTTTACTGGTCACAAGGCATTTATTTGGGCCTAGGCCCTGGCGCACATTCTATGATGCTTAATTCAGATGGTTCTGTGACCCGTAGACATACGACTGCTAAATTAGGCGAATGGCAGGTTGATCCTAAAAAAGCGCCTTTTGAAGAAGAGCAGTTGAGCCCCAAAGAGGCGCTTTTAGAAGCTCTAGCTTTTGGCCTGCGCGACCTAAAACGCGGCATTAACCCGAGTGATCTAGCCAAGCGCCACCAAAGCCCAATTCCTACTGGTTTTGAAGATCTCATGAGTCGATTTGAAAACAGCGGCTGGATACGACATAGTCACCCTGGCGAAGGCCAGGGTCCAGATGCTGGCCTGCGCCAGCATGACAAGTATTTCGTCACCCCAAAAGGCGCAGCCTTTTTAGATGCCATCGCACGCGAAATACTAAGCTTGCTTAGCTAAAGGCAAACTTACCGTAAAGCAGGTGCCGCCTTCGGGTAGGTTCTGGACTGTAATTTTGCCCTCATGGGCTCTGATGACACCTTTGGCGACGGCGAGGCCAATACCAGCGCCCTGATCTTTGGAGCCAGGGTAGCGGTAAAATCTTTCAAACACTCGGCCTAAATACTCTTCTGGGATTCCTGGACCTTGGTCTGTGACAGCGATGTGAATTTCAGAGCCAACAGTTTTCATGCTTACTTTAATAGTTTTGTTCTCGGGTGTGTACTGTGAGGCATTTAGCAAAATATTAGCAAGTGCCTGTTCAACTAGCGCGACGTCGACTTGGATGGAGGGCAAATTGGGTTCGGCCTCAAGTTGTATGGGCGTATGTTCTAAAGAGCGCTTCAGGTGATCGCGTGCAATTTGAAGAAGGCGATTTGGAGTGGTGAGTGTTCGCCTGATAGGGAATAGACCCACTGAAAGACGTGAAAGCGTCAAAAGATTGTCGACGACAAAGCCTAGTTTTTCGGTGGCGCTTAAGAGATGTAGCCCCATTTCAATGCGCCGCTCTGGTAAAATCGTGCTGTCGCGGTCAGACATGATTGCCACGGCTTGCACAATCACGGAAAGCGGACTTCGAAGTTCATCAGCCATGAAGCTTAAGATAGATTTGTGAAGCTGGTTTACTTCCTGGAGGCGGTTGGCTTCCCCCGCGCGCTCTTTGAAAAGTTCTTTTTCTAAAGAAAGAGCTAATTGTCTTGTGAGCGTCAGAAGTAGGTTGCGGTTGGCTTCATTTAAAGATTCTTTTTTTTGGTTGTTAGGTTTGAATAAGCAGATACCTAAGGCTTCTTTATGGCCACTTAAGGGCAGGCACAAAGCCTTAGAGCCGGGCAGCGTGTCTGTTGACCAGCCGGCAGGCTTTTGATTATTCAGCACCCACTTTGCTAGGCCGAGCTCAGAATCACCTAGAAGTGGTTTAAGGGAGTTGTCTTTTCGTTTTAGGTGGATTTTGCAAACCCCATTTAAGTATGACCCAATTCGTATTTCAAGGGCGGGCAACATGTCTTCTCGATTTTGAGCAGAAGAAATTTCTCGAATGGCTTCAAATAAAAGGCTCGATCGCTCTTCCCTTTGTGAGAGTAAGTCGCGTGTTACTTTGAGGCGGTTGCTTAATATGCCGCCCACTGCGGCTAAAGAAAAGTAGCTTGTTGAAGCAAAAAATAGACTTTCAAATTGAAGATAGTAAGTTGCGAAACAGGCTAGCAGTGCATGTGAAAAGACTGAGCCCAGGGAGCCTTGGAAAGATAAATAAGCGATTCCGAGGAGGTATAAAAAAGGCGCTTTAAAGAAAGTTACTGGAATCGTAAGCCCCATAAAGATCCAAAAGGCTTTTGCATAATCAGAGAATTGTATCTTGCTTTGAAAAAGTCGACCCCAATATGTTTTTGGAGATTGTTTTGATTTTTGATATCCTTGTACCAAGATGCTGATATCGTTTTGGTCATATACAAGCTCTTGTAATGTGTTTGTAAGCCAATGCTTTCGGGATTTTCCAATGACAATTTGAGTAACGTTTCGTTGACGCGCAATTCGCATGAGGGCTTGAGCTATATTTGTGGCGGAAACTGTAATGACCTCAGCGCCAAGACTGCGGGCTAGTTCTATATTAATGGCAAGTTGCGACTGTTCTTTTGAAGATAAGATATGACCTGTATTAACGTGAACAGCAATCCAAGGGCCTTCTAAATTAAAAGCTAGACGACGAGTTGAGCGAATGACATCTTGATTTGACTGGGTTTGATCAAGAGCTACCATGAGTCGGTCGACTGTTTGCCAGGGAGTTCCCGCTTCACGGGATGCTGTAAAGGTTTGTAACTCTGTGTCAACTTTTTCAGCGGCCAGTCTTAGCGCAATTTCGCGTAAGGCAGTGAGTTTTTCTTCTTGAAAAAAGTTTTGCGAGGCAAGCTCTGCATTTTCGCCCAAATAGACTTTGCCTTCTTTAAGACGCTTGAGCAATTCAGCAGGAGACAAATCAATTAGGCGAATTTGGTAGGCTCGGTCTAGAACGCTATCAGGAACCGTTTCGCGAACGCTGGTTTGGGCTATTTGTTCAACAGAATCTTTTCTGCTTTCTAAGTGTTGGACGTTGAGTGTCGAGTAAACATCAATGCCAGCGTCTAAGAGTTCAAAGATGTCTTGCCATCGTTTGGGGTGCCTAGAGCCGGGCACATTGCTATGCGCTAACTCATCTACCACCACAATTTTGGGCATTCTCGCCAAGATACCATCTAAGTCCATCTCTTCAAAAAGGATGTCACGATACTTGACTTGGCGTTTTGGGATAAACTCTAGGCTTTTAAGTAACTCCTGAGTTTCGTGACGTCCGTGTGTTTCTACGACGCCAATAACAACGGAGTAGCCAGCGCTTAAGGCTTCTTGTGCAGCCATGAGCATGGCGTATGTTTTGCCGACGCCTGGGGCCATGCCTAAGTAAAGATGGAGTTTGCCGCCACGCTTACGCTTGCGCTGCGTGTTGATGGCTGCAAGCATGGCGTCGGCATCTGGCCGCTCGAGTTTATGGCCATGGTCCATTTTATGGGCTCACAGGGAAAAGGCGACGCTGCCTGCGTTCCTCTTCAAGCCGCTTGTGTGCGATATCACAGTAGACAGGGTCTTTTTCAATGCCAACCCAGTTTCTCTCCAAACGATCGCAAGCAAGCAGGGTTGAGCCAGAGCCTGCGAAACAGTCTAAAACACGGTTGCCCGGGTTAGTGCCAGCCAAGACTAAACGCTCCATGAGCCTGAGTGGCTTTTGGGAAGGGTGTTTGCCGTGTGTTTTTTCGCGTTGCGGGGTTAGGGGTATTTCCCAGTAGTTCCGCATTTGTTTTCCACCGTTCAACTCTTTCATGTGCTGATAGTTGTAGGTCCATTTTTTGGCTTTTTTGCTGGTGTTGTTGCAAAGCCAAAGAATTTGCTCAGTACTTTCAGTGAACATGCGGCAAGTGATATTAGGCTGTGCGTTGGGCTTAGCCCAGATAATGCTGTTAACAACTCTCAAGTCCATACGAGCTGCAATCGAGCCGATTGTGTAAATATTGTGGTAGCTGCCAAATACAAAAATATTGCCATTTTCTCGAGTCACACGGCAGATTTCTTCGAGCCACGTTTCAGTGAATTTTTCGTATTGGCTACTGGTAAAGCGGTCCCAGTCATCTTCAATGGTCACATGAGAAGAAAATGCCCAGGAAAGACCCTTGCGGTTTCTGGCAATATTATATGGCGGGTCGGTGACACAGGCATCAAAGAAATTATCTGGCCAAGTTTGCAGGACAGGAATGCTGTCGCCTAAGTAAAGCTGGTTATCCAAAGGATAGATAATGTCTTTGGGTTTTTTGGACGCTAAGACTGAAAGTGGCTTGGCTACTGGCTCATACTCCTTGCCAATATCAACGGGTTCTACTTCACCTTTTGCCCAACTACTCATATCTAACTCTGTTAGCATAAGGTCTCACCTACTTTCATCTCAAATCCGTTCAAGAGACTTGAAATAGGCATTTTACGTTTGCCCTCAAGCTGAGCCTCGCTAAAGCCAACCCATCCATGACGGGTCTGTACTATGAGTTTATTCCCCAAGCCCACAATTTGGCCCGGCTGAAGCGATTCATATTTGTCATCCCAGCGGAGGCTGGGATCCAGTTCACCTGGCGACCTATTCTGGATGCCAGCCTTCGCTGGCATGACAATTTGGGCCCCAAACAACCTCAATTTCTTCCCTCCATAAACCCCATAACTCCCCGGCCAAGGCTGCATCGCACGAACATGATTGACAATCTGCTCTGCGCTTTGATTCCAATTAATATGAGCTTCTTCTTTTTGAACTTTATTGGCAAAAGTAATGCCTTCTTGTGGTTGCGGGGCTGCTTTCAGGCTGCCATCCAAAATTTCGGAGAGGCACTTAATCAATGTTTCAGCTCCCAGTAGTGCTAGCTTTTCAAATAAACTACCCGAGGTATCATCAGGGCCAATAGGCATTTTGGCTATTTCGTAAACATCACCAGCGTCCATCTCTGGGACCAGGTGCATGATTGACACACCGGTTTCAGCGTCACCTGCTTCTATGGCTCGTTGAATAGGCGCAGCGCCGCGCCAACGGGGTAAGAGCGATGCATGCACGTTTACAAACCCAAGTCTAGAGGAGCTTAATAGGCGCCCCGGCAAGATTTTTCCATAGGCGACTACAATGCCCAAATCAATATTTTGCTCAGCAAAGCAATCTATCCAATCAGACTTTATTCTCTCTGGCTGCCAGACTTTTAGGCCGAGCTCTTCAGCTTTGACTTTAGTAGCTGGCGGATGGGTTTTGTGCCCACGATTACTGGGTTTGTCTGGCTGGCAAACAAGGCCCACAAGCTCGTGCCCATGGCTTCGAGCAAACTCGTGAGCAGCTGCTAAGCAGAGCACGGCAAAATCAGGCGTGCCAAAAAATATTAACTTGGACATTCGAATTCCTCTATTAAACTTTACGCAAAGTTTCAAATGTGTCAGATTTTTTTAAATCATGGCCACATATGCAATCGGTGACATTCAGGGTTGTTATAAAACTTTTAGACGCTTACTCAAGCGATTTAAGTTTGATAGCAAAAAAGACCAGCTTTTCTTAGCGGGTGACCTCATTAGTCGTGGTACGCAGTCGCTAGATGTTTTGCGTTTTGTTCAAGACTTGAGAGAAAAAGCTGTTTGCGTATTAGGTAATCACGAAGTTCACTTGTTGGCTTTGTATCACGGTGTCAAAGCGCGCGAAGATAAAACCAAAACGCTTTGGCCTATTTTAGAAGCCAGAGACTGCAATGATTTAATTGCGATGCTGAAATCTTGGCCCTTAATGCATGTGAGTAAAAAAAATGTTTTGGTTCATGCGGGTGTTTTGCCAGCTTGGCGTGTTCAAGATGCTCGGCGTGAGGCCGGGGCAATTGAGCGAATTTTAAGAGGACCTAAGGTAGAGATTTTCTTGGAAAAACTTTATTCTGGTGAAAAGCCAACCCGTTGGCGAGAAAGCTTAACTGGTTTTGAACGGCATGCGCTGGCTTTGCATTCTTTTGTGCACATGCGGCTTTGTCGAGGTGCTAACACCATAGTTTGGGGTTTTACGGGCGAGCCCCAAGGTGCCCCTAAGGGTGCTAAGCCTTGGTATATGATTAAAAATAGAATGAATAATGATCACCAAATACTATTTGGCCACTGGTCCGCATTGGGTTTGCGTGTGTTTGCAAACTGCGTGGCTTTGGACTCAGGCTGTATTTGGGGTCGAACTTTAAGTGCATATCGAATTGAAGATGGAGCTATATTTGTTGAACCGTCAGCTGAACGTTAAAGGCTATAAAATTCACTATCTGCATGCTGGAAAGCAACATAACGTCAAAGAGACACGTGTTTTTTTGCATGGCTGGGCGTTAAGAGGCCGTGCTTTTGAAAAGTTGGTCAAAGCGCTTGGAGAAGATTACCAGGTTATTGCACCAGACTTGCCAGGGTTTGGAAAATCAGACATTCCGTATTTTTGGGGTTTTGAAGCTTATGCGCAGTTTATCTGTGATTTTTTAGATGAGCTAGGTTTAGAAAAAGTGCATTTGATGGGCCAGTCTATGGGTGGCGGTATTGCGCTCGCTACAGCTGCCTTACATCCTGAGCGCGTTCAAAGTGTGATGGCGATGAACAGTGCAGGTGTTCCAATGACAAAAGGCAGGCCTTCGCTTTTAAAGCGTTTCAAGGAAATATGGGCTCAGGGTTATAATCATCATCTGACGACAGCTTTGCTGAGCGATTTGTTCAGGCGTCCTCGAAAACTTTTGCGCTTAGCCAAAGTCCCTATGAAACATGATTTGCGGCCATTGTTGCCCCGAATAAAAGCGCCCGTGTTGCTTGCCTGGGGAGATTTGGACCATATGTATCCTGTTGAATTCGCTCAGGAGATGGCCAAGTTAATCCCCAATGCTCGTGTCGAAATTATTCACGGTGGGCATCATGAACGGGGATTAATATGGCCGGAAATTTATCGCAAGCTTGAAAAAGAATTTGCGGAGTCGCTCTAACCCGCCATTACCCTGGGTTAATTTGTCGCATAGCTTCAAATACCGATACAGCGGCGCATTGGGCTAGATTGAGCGAGCGAACTGGGCCAGGCTGGGGGAGCGTTAAGATGCGTTCGCGATGAGCATTTTGGACTTCTTCTAGTACACTGGCTGTCTCTGGGCCTAAGACTAAAACATCGCCGGCGTTTAGAGATACCTCCCAAGGGGTTTTATGGCCGCCTACTTCAATAATCCAAGGTTTTTTGTCTAAAAGCTTTAGGCATCGAAATAAGTCTTGGTGAAAGTGGACTCTAGCGCCTTCAAAATAGTCTAGGCCAGCACGCCACCTGGTTTTATCGTTTTGTTCAAAAACCAGTGGCCCACAAATGTGCAGCGCTACTTCAGTGCCTGCGCACAAACGTACAATAGAGGCGATATTCGCGATAATACGGGGCCTGTCTAAGACTAAGTGGAGCCAAGGGTCATTGTTGAGATTCATAGACGCTCTGCTTGAGCCAGGGCTGAAGCAGCTTCATTTGGTCGGCCAGATAGCTGTTCTACATAAGCGATTTGATACCAGATTCTCTTTGAGTGCCAGTTATCAAAAGTGGCGTTTGTTAACTCTTCTAAGGCCTTTACGCGAAATCCGAACATCAAAAAGCCTTCTGATATGGCGATATAAGCCTCAATATCATAGGGGTCTTTGTCAATTCGTTCGTAACCTTCTGATATTTGGTCAAGTACATAGAGTTCAGCAGTATGTTTGAATTCCTGAGCTTGCAAGAAACCCACAGGGAGCATGCAAGCAACCAAAAATGGTATAAAAATACGAGCCATTGCTCATATTTATTATCCCACTAGGCTTTGTGCAAAAAACCAAGCAATTTCGGTAGCAGCGGTTTCAGGGGCATCTGAGCCGTGTACGGTATTTTCCCCAATAGATTGGGAATATAGCTTGCGAATGGTGCCCTCAGCCGCATCAGCCGGGTTTGTAGCGCCCATGATCTCGCGGTTTTTCAAAATGGCATTTTCGCCTTCTAAGACCATCAATAAAACAGGCCCAGAGGTCACGGATTCGACTAACTCACCGAAAAAAGGGCGTTCTTTGTGGATAGCATAAAAGCCTTCTGCTTCATAGCGGCCCAAACGCTTCATTTGCGCAGCAACCACTTTGAGGCCTTCTTCCTCAAAACGGCCAACAATTCGGCCAATTAGGTTTCGTCTCACACCATCTGGTTTAATAATTGAAAAGGTTCTTTCTGTCATTTTTTTAGTTCTCCTAAAGCTTGTCTCATCCGTGTTCGGCAGCGTTCTCTGCCCAACACAGCCATGGTTTCAAATAAAGGTGGGGTGGCCTTTTTACCAGTTACCATCCAGCGGATGGCCATAAAAAGCTCTTTGGTCTTAAGACCTTCTGCTTCACAAAAGCCTCTTAAAGTGGCCTGCAGGCTGTCTTTGTCAAAAGGTCTTAGAGCTTCGATTTGTTCAATTAAAGCTTCATAAAGTTTGATGAGTGGCCGTTTCTCAGTGATGCTTTTTAAACTATAATTAGCTGGGTCTGTTAATACTGAGGCTTTAAAAAAGAAATCTGCGTATTCGAGGAAATCTTCAGATTTTTCAACGCGTTCTTTTACTAACGGTATAATTTGGTTTAAGTAATTATCTGAGAAAAGCTGTTTTTGAATGTAGGAAACAAATTCAGTATCGCTGAATTTTTCGCGTAAATAACGCCCATTAAGCCAAAGAAGCTTTTTGAGGTCAAAAACAGGGCCTCCCAGGGATATGCGCTCTACTTTGAATTCTTGAACAAACTCTTCCAAAGTGTACATTTCGCGGCCATCTTGGAAAGAAAATGCCATGTGCCCTAAGAAATTAAGCAACGCTTCAGGCAGATAGCCAGCTTCTTTAAAGTACTCTAGTGATACTGGATTTTTGCGTTTGGAGACTTTGCTTTTGTCTGAGTTCCTTAAAAGTGGCAAGTGTACAAACTGAGGCGCATCCCAGCCAAAAAATTGATAAAGCAAAATATGCTTAGGGGTAGAGCTAATCCACTCTTCGCCCCTAATCACATGCGTGATGCCCATAAAATGGTCATCTACAATGTTTGCCAAGTGATAGGTGGGGAAACCGTCGCTTTTGAGCAAAACTTGGTCATCTACTTCAGAGTTATCTATCTTGATTTCACCACGCAAAGCATCTGTGAAAACCGTCTGTCCATCTTGAGGCGTTCTCAGGCGCACCACGCCTGCGGTGTGATTTTCCTCACGGCAATGGCCATCGTAGCCGGTAGGCTGCTTAAGCGCTAACTGGCGCTTTCTGACTTCAGCTAGGCGCTCTGGCGTGCAGGTGCACCAGTAGGCATGGCCACTATCTACAAGCTTTTGAACTTGCTCGCGATAGAGCTCCAAACGCTCACTTTGCCTATAAGGGCCTTTGGGGCCGCCGATATCCGGGCCTTCGTCCCAGTTGATTCCAAGCCATTTGAGCGAGTCCAAGATTGCTTGTTCGCTTTCAGGAGATGAGCGTTTTTGGTCAGTATCTTCGATACGCAAAATAAACTTGCCGCCTTGTTGTTTAGCAAAGGCGTAATTAAATAATGACACATACCCAGTGCCCACATGTGGGTCTCCAGTAGGAGAAGGGCCAATTCTAACGCGGATTTCTTGTGCTTTTGAGCTGGACATGATGGCCTAATCCTTTAGGCATTTTGGGCTTAAAAATCAAGAGGACTTGGATAGGTGTTTTTGGTGACTATTGACATTAAAACAATTTTGATGCATAATTGAAACATGATAGTTTCGATGTCGAATAACAACAAAATACAAGAGCGCTGCTTTAAGTGTAGTAAGA
>JAESQZ010000136.1 GCA_016764955.1 Deltaproteobacteria bacterium
CGGGCACCGACCCGGGATCCAGAAATGTGGCACAGGGACTGGACCCCGGCTCAAGGCCGGGGTGACAAAGCCCGTCATCAAGTTGGCGGGAATTGCTGGTTCAGAAGGCCGACCCTTCCGTGATCACCTCAATTCTGATAGAGCAGCGGGATGAATGTGGGCCGCACTTACTTCGCCTGGGCCATTGCTGCCCTGTTTTACAGTTATCAGTATGTATTACGAGTTTTGCCAGCAAATATTGAACCGGAATTACGGGGCGAATTTCAGCTGACTGCTCAAGAATTCGGGAGCATGGGTTCGTTGACAATTTATGCTTATGCCCTGATGCAGATCCCCGTAGGGATATTAATTGATCGTGTTGGGGTTAAGCGAGTTATTTTGGCTTCTTTAGGTCTTTGTGTTGCTGGAGCATTTTTGATGTCGGTAGCGCCTGATTTAGGTGCTTTGCAAATGAGCCGTTTTTTGATTGGAGTGGGCTCGGCGAGTGCTTTTACGTCAGCTGTCAAAATTGCGGCTGATTATTTGCCTTTGGGTCGTAGAGGTCTGTTAATTGGAGCCACTTTAACAGTTGGAACTGTAGGTGCTATTGTCACGGGAACCTACCTGGTTAGCTGGATTGAAATGACTGGCTGGCGCTCTTTGTCACAATCATTGGCAATTTTAGGGCTCTTAGTTATTATTCTTGCTGTTGCAGCGATAAGGCTTAAGCCGATTTCTGCTGAGTCAAGACCATTTAAATGGGGAGAGCTGTGGGGTGTTTTTAAAAGTCGTTCTGTGATGACTTATGCAGTCTTAGCAATTGGAGTTTATACGCCTTTGGCGGTGTTGGCAGATTTGTGGGGGCCAGCTTTTTTGATGGAGAAATTCCACTTATCTAAGATTGATGCGACTTCGAGTATAACGCTTCTTTATGTTGGCCTTAGTATTGGAAGCTTGATATTACCGCCTATTTGTGAGCGTTATGGGGTATTAGAGCGTGCTATTCAAGTTAGTACTTTTGCGATTTTAGCCCTATTTACTTTGCTTTTGTTTGGTCCAGTATTTTCTATCGCTACTCTTCAGATGACTTTGCTTTTGATTGGTATTTTTTGTGGCAGTGAGATGATATGTTTTACCGGTGCTGTTCAATCTACCAGTGCACTTAATTCTGGAATCACTTTAGGGGTTGTGAATACGCTGAATATGCTTGGGGGAGCCATGTTGCAGCAAGGCATTGGTTATGTGTTGGATTGGCAATGGACAGGCCTCGTTGACCCAAGTGGCGTTCGAATGTATAGTGCACATCAATTCGTCGTCGCGCTTTCTCTGCTTTTGTCAGTAATTGCGTTGTGCTGCGTGTTATCACTCACGTTGAGGAGGAAGTTTATCAATGGCTGACAAAATCGTGATGCCCCAATTGGGCGAGTCTATTGCAGAAGGTACCATTGTTAAGTGGCTAAAATCTCCAGGTGACGCAGTTAAAAAAGACGAAAACGTTCTTTTGATTTCAACCGATAAAGTCGAGGCCGAAATACCTTCACCTTCGGCTGGTGTGCTTTTAAGCATTGATGTTGGTGCTGGTGAGACTGTTCCGGTTGGCACAGTGTTAGGCATGGTTGGTGAAAGTGGTGAAGCTGTTGCACCGCCGAAAGCTGCTGCCGAAAATCCAGTTGAAAAACCAGCAGAGCTTCCGAAGTCCCAATCTGCTCCACCAGTTGCACCTGCGCCAGTGCCACAATCGACCCCGCCAGTGGCTTTTCAAGTAACAGCTGCCCCACAAGGATCTCGATTCTTATCGCCGCTGGTTAAGAAAATTGCAGCTGAACATCAAGTGCCAACTCAAGTGCTTGAACAGCTGCCTGGTAGTGGTCGTGATAGTCGCTTAACCAAGAAAGATTTACTTGCTCACTTAGCCAATGGGATACAGAATATGTCTATCGCGAAAGCCAGCATGCCTAGGCGTGAGTCTGGTGTTGTGATTCCACCAGGTCAAAGCGAGCTGATACAGCCAGTCTCTACGATGCGACGTGTAATTATGGAAAACATGATTGCATCTCGGCAACAAAGCGCTCATGTAACGACTTTCTTTGAAGTAGATTATACGCAGATAGATCGCGTTAGAGCAGCTCACAAAGAAAGATTTAAGCAAGAAGAGGGTGTTGCTCTTACTTACACGACTTTCTTGGCAGCAGCTATTTCTTCGACTCTAAAACGGCACCCTTATATTAATGCTCAAATTAAAGACGATGAAATTATCTTTAAGAAAGATGTTCACTTGGGGATTGCAGTCGCGATTGAACAGCCAGAGCCAGGCTTGATGGTTCCTGTGATTCGAAATTCGGACCAAATGAATTTGCGTGGTTTAGGACGAGCAATCGCAGATATAGCAGTACGCGTTCGAAGTAAAAAGATTAAGCCTGATGAACTTTCCGGTGGCTCTTTTACGATTACGAACCCGGGCAACTATGGTGCTGTTATTGGAACGCCAATTATTAACCAGCCGCAAGTGGCTATTTTGGGTGTTGGCCAGATTAAGAAGCAGCCAGTTGTCTTAGAACATGACTCTGGAGATGTGATAGCTATTCGAAATCGTGGTTGGTTGTCCTTGTCGTTTGACCATCGTCTTATCGACGGCGCGACGGCTGATATTTTTATGGCAGATTTGAAGCAAACGTTGGAAACATGGACTGCGGCACCGTAGTATCCCCCCCTTTGAAAAAGGGGGGCCAGGGGGGATTTGTATTAACCCGCCCCCCATGGCTCCGCGTTCGCGCACCCACAGGCGAAAACTATCAGCACTTAAGAACGCTGATCAAAAACAAGCGCTTACATACGGTCTGCTCTTCAGCTTCCTGCCCCAATATTGGCGAGTGCTGGGAAATGGGTACAGCGACGTTTATGATCTTAGGGCGTACGTGTACTCGTGCGTGCCGTTTTTGTGACGTTGATTCGTCTTCGAGGCCTGGGCCAGTGGATCTTGAAGAACCCAAACGCCTGGCTGAGACAATTCAGCTTATGCAGCTCAAGCATGCTGTTATTACTTCTGTTACCCGAGATGACTTAGCAGATGGTGGTTCTAACCACTTCGCTCGATGCATCGAAGCCATTCGAGAGCTATCGCCTGATATGACGCTCGAAGTCTTAACGCCTGATTTCAAGGGCAATGAGAGCCAAATCGATGTTGTTTTACGAGCAAATCCAGAAGTCTTTAATCACAATTTGGAAACTGTCGAAGCGTTAACGCCAAAAATACGATCAGGAGCCAAATATAAGCGCTCACTTGAAGTTTTGGCTTATGCCAAATCTAAAGCTGCGCATATTAAGACCAAAAGTGGTCTTATGCTGGGTCTCGGAGAGACTAATAGCCAAGTTAAGAAGGCTTTAGAGGATTTACGAGAACATCAGGTTGATATGATCACATTGGGGCAATATCTAAGGCCTAGTAGCTTTCACCATCCAGTGATGCGCTACGCAACCCCAGAAGAGTTTTCTAAGCTAGGAGCTTATGCAAAAAGCTTGGGCTTTTGGCGTGTTGAAAGTGGCCCGCTTGTGCGTTCAAGCTATCACGCTCGCTTAGAGTAAAGCGATTCCAGTAAAATTCCAAAGGCGCCTACGACAATACAAGAGTCGGCTATATTAAAAGTTGGCCAATGCAGCCCTGAATAACCCAAAAATCCAGCATAGACGTCAAGAAAGTCGATTACATATCCAAGCCGAACTCTATCAATCAGATTTCCAACGGCTCCGGCAATAATTAAAGAAAAAGAGGTGAGCATAAACCAATGAGGATTTTTGAGCCTAAAATACCAAATGAGGAAAAATAATCCCGCAATAATGCTAACGGTAATTAAGAATGGTTTTCTGAACCACTCGGGCACAGAGCTTGTAAGACTAAAAGCAGCTGCAGCGTTTTCTTTGTAAATTAAATTAAGAACTTTCGGGATGACCGTGATTTCATGTTGCGGAAAAAATTTGCCTGGTGAGTATTCGTATGCGAGTTCACGTTGAGCCCACACTTTGGTGACTTGGTCACTCACAATACATAGCGAGGTAATGCTAACCAATAACAAAATGCGGTTTTTTAGGCCCAATTCCATGGGCATTTGACTATCATAGCCAAAGGCAGCAAACAAGTTTCATGTTCACGCGCAAGCACATACCTAGCTGTGACTCTACAAATGATGCTGCACTTGCATGGGCAAAAGAAGGGGCGTCTCACAAGAGCTTAATAACATGCGATGTCCAGACAAAAGGTAAAGGCCGACAAGGCAATAGTTGGCTTCACTATGCAGGCGGCCTAGCATGTTCCCCGATTATTAAACAAAGATTAATATCCAAGAGGCTGCTCGTGTGACTTTAGTCACGGCAGTAGCTGTCCAGCAGGGTCTAGAACAGCTTAAGTTAAACACATTGGTCAAGTGGCCAAATGACTTGCTCTTGGAAGATGGGCGCAAATTAGCTGGCATACTGACAGAGTCTCAAAGCCAGAGTGGTGATGTAAAAGCGATTGTTATTGGCATTGGTCTCAATATCCAACGATTAGCAGACGCTCCGCCCGAATACGGCTTTTTATCTGATATTGGGTATCTAGGAAGCCGCTCAGAAGTGCTCGAGGCTATCTTAGAGACGCTGGAATTTCACATTGATCACTTAAACACGCCAGGGCACTTTGGATTTTGCCTAAACTACTTACGAAAACATTCTGCAACAATTGGCAGGCCTGTTACCAATGGTATCGCAGTCGATATTAATTCAGATGGCTCGTTGTTGGTGCAAGATTCTCAAGGCAAGCTGAGTTCTATGTATACGTAGAAAGTGATACAGCATGGTTCGATTGAAATGATCATCGTGATATTGTCATGCCAGCGGAGGCTGGCATGACAATGTGGGGCCATCTGGTATCAATTTAATTGAACTATGCTGTATAAACCCATTTATGCTTAAATTTCTTGGCATTGTCCTATTTGCTTATGCGCTTGTTGTAGTCACGGTTTGGATATGGCAGCGCCACTTTATGTATTTTCCAGACACCTCACGTCCCCATGTAGCTGACGCTCAGCTTTTAGATTTACGCGAGGTGTCATTGGAAACGAACGACGGCTTGCGCCTCAACTCTTGGTTTTTTCCAGCAAAACCGGGTTTTTTAACGCTCGTGTATTTTCAAGGCAACGCGGGCCATTACGGCGATCGGCTCGATGTGGTCAACCCTTATTTGGCTGAAGGCCACGGCGTGTTATTGGTGGGCTATCGAGGGTATGGCGGCAACCCTGGTAAGCCCACGGAAAATGGGCTCTATGCAGATGGACGTGCCGCTTTGGGTTTTTTATCGAAACAAGGTGTGAGTCCTTCAGAAATTGTATTATACGGTGAGTCTTTGGGCTCAGGGGTAGCCATACAAATGGCGCTTGAAACCAACGTTGCCGGCGTCATTTTACAAGCGCCTTTTACCTCAATGGTGGAGGTGGGTAAAAAACACTATCCGTTTTTGCCCGTAGAAACTTTAATCAAAGACCGCTTTGATTCACTGAGCAAAATACCCAAAATCAACACACCAATTTTATTTTTGCACGGCCTTCGCGACGCGATAGTACCCGCAGATTTAGGTAAAAAGCTCTATGAAGCGGCTAATCAACCTAAAACCCGACATGTTTACGAAGACCGCGGCCACAATGACCTATTTGGAACGCAACTGGTCTTACATGTTAAAATTTTTTTGGACACGTTGAAGATAAGATAAGGATAAGAGCTTGAACCGGAGAGGCAATTAAGAGCCCCGCGATCAGCGTAGTACAAATAATAGATACCATGCAGTGAATTCAAGTACAAATAATAATACGTTAATCTCGGTTTTTTTCCGATCGATATATTCGCCGTGTTGATGGAGATATGCTGCGAATGATGGCAAGCCTAACGAAAATCTCAAAATCCATAATCTATGTGAACCAAGAACTTGATTTCGCCAGGCGCAGATCTCGAGAGAGTAACTGGTGATGACTTCGAAAGATGTGAACATGAGCAATACATAATTCCAAGCAAGTTTATTTTGAACTTTGTTTACCAAGGAGAGGTTTGCTTGAAGCTGTGCCTGGTGAACCCAGCTTCTATATTCCTTATTGAACATGGTAATGGAAGAAAGTCGCATCGAAGACAGCAAAATTAAACCGCTATTTATTATGTGTGGAATTCGCATGCCACGCCAATACATGGGTGCAGGTTCAAGCAAGAGTGCCTTCCAGTATATTTCGTGCCATAGCGCGCTCGATGCGAGTAGCAGAGCAGCAAATCCTGCTTGCATGGCAGTTCTATCTGTTTTGGTGTCGACGGCCTCTGGTATGGCCGCGTTTGCCTCTTGAAAGGCTAGTTGGGTGATATTAGCTTCTATGCTTTGATTGGTGAGGTTTCCAATGACGTATCGCCCAGCGAATTTTTTAAAACCAGGCATGATAAAAAAGTTATCTGCTTCCTCTGAAACGTCCCGAGCAAGAATATTACCATCTGTTTCATTGCAATAGTCGATGGAAAAGCTGCCAAGTTCACCAAGGCGTGCATTTAAAAATGCGAAAAATTCCGATGCATTTTGATCATTAATAATTTGAATGCATGGATTCATCTGGGCTTGTACGACGAAAGCATAAAATAATAGAAAATGAGCAAAAGGATGATACATTTCGAGATGGATTTATAAATACCGAGCCGCTTAAGTCAAGAAGGCATTGATGGGCAACATCTCATAAACCTCGGGTAAAATCGGCGTTTCTTTCCCCCCTTTGAAAAAGGGGGGTTAGGGGGGATTTTTCCCGATTTCGTCGGTTACAAATCTATAGCAATAGGCGTCTGGCAAGCATTTATCGACAGGTAGTGCATAAAGCCTTCGAGTGATACACGGACACTGTCTTGCCAGAGTGTTGGCCGATACCGTGCGTTGGTCAGCTGTATAGAGATGCTTGCCAGACGCCTATTTGTATAGAGATGCTTGCCAGACGCCTATTTTGCCAGACGCCTATTTCTCGGGGGAGAGTTAATGAACTGCTCGAATCGAGCCATCTCGATGGCATTAATAAGTTGCATCTGTCTGTCGGATAGCGGTCCAGGACTTTCATTTAGACCAGGAAAAAGATTTTGCTAGATTTTATTCCAATGTGAAGATAAAAGCGCTGATGACATACAAGTTTCTTTTTGTAATTGAAAACTTGGTGTCGCCTGTTTACAGGCGACGTCAATTGGGCTTGTATGTTTTTTCTTAATTTAACAGAAAGAATCAGGCTGTTTTGTTAATTTTGCAAGAGGCTCTCGAGAAAATAAGTTCTTTTTGTACAAACGCGGGATCGTTGAGACTGTCATGGATCATTTAAAGGCATACTGTCAAATTAGCCATACAAGACACCGAAGTCCTTCAAATTTTCTCGCAAACACAATCGCTGCTTTGGCGGCTTATGCTTTCAAGCCAGAAAAGCCTACGTTCCAACCCCTCCTAGATCCGTTGCTTATCCAAAACTGAGGTTAAATAAACGTATAATGCAAAAAACTTCAAAACCCGCTATCGTTGCCTGGTGTTTCTATGATTGGGCCAATTCTGCTTTTTCTACGCTAGTAATCACCTTTATTTTTGCTACTTACTTCACTCAAGCTGTCGCTAAAACAGAAATTATCGGCACAGCCCAGTGGGGAAATGCTATCGCTTTAGCGGGTATCATCGTTGCCTTATTAAGCCCGCTTTTGGGCGCCATCGCCGATCATCAAGGCTGCCGCAAACCTTGGCTTGCTTGCTTTACCCTATTAATGATTATTTCTTCTGCCCTGTTATGGTTTATCAAACCTGAAAACCAATACACAATAGGTATGTTAACCTTAGTGGTATTAGGCACCATTGGTTTTGAGATTGGCGTGGTGTTTTATAATGCTATGCTTCGTGGTTTGGCGCCCAAAAATTACATTGGCCGTATTTCTGGTTGGGCTTGGGGTCTGGGTTACGCGGGTGGCTTGGTGTGTTTAATTATCGCATTAATCGTATTTGTAAATTCCGATACAGCTTGGTTTCATTTAAACCCTAAAACCGCAGCCCAAATTCGTATTTGTGGACCTTTAGTTGCTATATGGATTATGATATTTTCACTGCCACTATTTTCTCTAACGCCAGATGCGGCTGCCACTGGTATTCGCACAAGCGTCGCTATTAACCGTGGTTGTAAAACCTTATGGCATACGTTACGCACGTTGCCACAGCATAAATCAATTCTATTATTTTTAATTGCTCGCATGCTGTATATCGACGGCTTAAATACCTTGTTTGCTTTTGGTGGTATTTATGCGGCAGGTACTTTTGGTTTAAGTTTTTCCCAGGTACTACAGTTTGGTATTGCCATGAACATCACGGCAGGACTAGGGGCTGCGGCTTTTGCTTGGATTGATGATTATTTTGGGGCTAAAAAAACAGTATTAATTTCACTCGTGGCGATGATTATGACTGGTTCCGGAATACTGCTAGTACAGTCTCAATTATGGTTTTGGATTTTAGCGTTAATACTCGGCCTATTTGTGGGACCTGTGCAAGCAGCCAGCCGTTCTTTTATGGTGCGCTTAGCACCTCCTGAAATCATGACCGAAATGTTCGGCCTCTATGCATTTTCTGGAAAAGCCACCGCATTCGTTAACCCTTGGCTGGTCGGCATGCTGACTTTAGCGTTCAATAGCCAACGCATTGGCATGGCCAGCGTCATCGGCTTTTTAATCGTTGGAGCTCTATTATTATCGCGCGTAAAAGAAACATAGACGCCTATTTTGTTAGAAATTTTTTGGACACGTTGAAGATAAGGGGTCTGAGTTAACAAGGTTAACAAGTCCCCCATCTTTGCTTTGTGAAAGCCTGTCGCTTAAGTCTTCCAAAACCGCTTTCCATGCATTTTCGGACCGTCGGATATTCGCCTGATTACAAGAACTCATGTTTGTGGCTAGCCTTGGGACAGTAACACTCACAGGAGGCAATACCCATGAAAAAACTAGCAATCAATTTGATATTCGCAAGCACATTTCTTCTCGCCGGCAGTATATTCGCCGATCACGAAGGGGGAAACCGTGCTTTATCACGGGCGATTAATCAATTGGAGTATGTAGTAACCTATTCCACGCTTAACTATAACGTCAAAAACTCGGTGAACTATTTTGTCAATGATGCCAGAAACTATCTATATTATTGCGCCAATGGTGGTTTTTCAATTATGGATCATAACGGCAATCGCAGATGCGGCCGATATCGCCAGAATATGCAGTGGCGTTTCCAAGTCGTGAGCAACTACCTCTACGATACTTACTACGACTATCCCCAAGTTTATAGTGCCTGGAGAGCGGTCCGGAGATTGATGCGACAGCTCTAAAGATATAGGCACATTGGGCTGATTCTGCGTGCCAAAGGTGATCAAATAGATACCGTCTTAGTGGTCAACTAGTTCTTGAAGAAATGAACCTGAGTTATCCTCAGTGTTCAAAGCCTTATTGGACTGGCGGAGACTTTCTGTTAAGGCTTAAGCATGATAGTCCTGAAAGACAGGTTTTCTTGTCACAAAGTAACTCAGCAAGACCTACCATTGATTCATGATTGGTTAAAACGCCCACATATTGCTGAGTGGATTCATGGTAAAGGGTTGCAAAATACACTAGATGGTTTGCAAGAAGCACTAAGAGGTGAAGCGGAAGGCATTCAGTACTGGATCGCAAAATTGGATGAACAGCCCCTTGCTTTTCTAATATCGAGTGATGTTGAACATGGTGAGCCTAGCTTAGAAAAGGTTCCACTAGATGGAAATCGGATTGTGTCGTTGGATATTTTTATTGGGGCTTTGAATATGACCGGCAAAGGATTAGGAACCAAGCTGATAGCAGACTTTTTGCTGACGCAATTTCCTGATGCAACGGATTTTGTTATTGACCCTGAAGCGACAAACGCTCGAGCAGTGCATGTGTATGAAAAAGTCGGTTTTAGGAAGTTTGATGAATTTATTGCGCCATGGCATCCAGTCCCACATTACCGGATGCATGTGTCTAGAAAAAATCTAGCAACAGGGTTGCACTTACATTTTTAAGGCCTGAAAATCTTCAGTTTAAGCCCTGAAATGCACTGAAAATGTTTTTTATTACCTGTTGCAAGCATTAAATTATTTTCCATTGCTGTCGCCGCAATAATTGCATCAGCCGATCTAACACCATGTGACAAAGCATAATCTTCTATATAAATCGAAGCACGATGACCTATGTTTTCTGTTAAAGGCAACATGTGAACTACTCGCCGCTAAAGCGAACGAGCTTCTAAAACTAAGCCGCGAGGCTTAATTCTATCATTTTTGACGCCTCATTGCCCATGGCTGAAAAAGCTTTCGCATTCTCAGTCTTACGCGAGCTCCGCGCCCTGTATCCACTCGGAGTGAGAACACCCCGAGAAGACAACTCCGTTCCAGAGTCTAGAATCAAGTTGATTGCTCGTTTTTTAATAACCAACGCCGCATTTCTGTCGGCGTTATCAGAGTGGCCACAATTTTCGCACACAAACTCTGCTTGTGAAACACGATTATTGGGATGAATGTGGGCGCAATCGGCACATTCCTGACTGGTAAATGAAGCTGATACTTTGAAAAATGCTTTAC
>JAESQZ010000137.1 GCA_016764955.1 Deltaproteobacteria bacterium
CATTCCGTGAATTGGTTATAGAGATTGGAACTTTCCCAGCTGCTACGACCACAACAGTTACTGTCAGTCGTTCTGGAGATAATATTACACTGGCAATACCCTCTATAGGAGCAAGCCATACCTTTAGTTTGTCCGACCATGCTGCTGCCGTTGGTTTGAATGACACTAATGGAACCATATTTGTTGCCGGTAAACTCGCTGGACCGACTGTTTCTAGGATGAAAGTGACGAGTGAATCTCATACCCCTGTTGCCGAGTTTACAGAGTTATTTACGGCTAGAGGCCAGAATTTTTCGATTCATGAGACAAGGTACGACTATACGCTATTAGGACTTGAGCGAATAAATAGCAGTGGCATCATTGATAGCCCCGCTCAGAAGACCCTTTTCTGTGATTATAGTGGCGAAGAAAATTGGACTTATGAAGTAGAAGTCACTCCTGATCCCAACACGGACGACGTTATGTTTATCGGCTTCGGCCAAGGTCTTGCGGGGGGATTTAATAACGAGCCCACGAATTCATTTGTGTTTCGCATTCACAGCGGACACTCGACTGGTAATTTCCGAATTGATGCAGCGGTCAGTATCCCCGATGTAAATCACACTTTTGGGCACTTTAAGGAGTTAGCGCTTGATATTGCTCAGACGCCAAGTGGAAAGACGAAATTCTTAATTGAACGTGCAGGGGATGAGATTAGGCTTTCCATACCTGGCATTACACTTGCCCCTACCGTGTTTAGCTATAGCGCGCATGCTACTGAATTGGGTTTAGATGTTGCGGGCCAAAGTTGCTTGTTCTTAGCTAACCAAGGTGTTGGGACAGTATTCAATTCTGCTGTGGTTACAATTATCACGCCTAACACAGCGCCGGTGATTGACCCGATAGCAGATCAGACCCTAGAAGTCGGTGGTTCTCTAAGCCTGTTGATTACTGCAAGCGATGCAGATGTTGATGATGTAATCACTTTGACGGCTAGTGGTTTACCAACCGGTGCTACTTTTGATGGTTTAAGTGGGCTACTCAGCTATCCGGCAGCGGTTGAGGGTGTTGATACTGTCACCATCACCGCCGATGATGGAAACGGCGGTACGGATACAGAAACCTTTACGATTACGGTGGCTGATACGACACCTCCTACGATTACAGAAGGGCCTGATGCCATCGATATAACTGAAACCAGTGCAACGATCACATTCACGACTAACGAGCTTTCCACGACTGAAGTGACCTACTTCAAAACGCCTGATGGACTTGCAGGAAGTTTGACTGTGCTCGATCCGACACTGGTGACACAGCATAGTGTGACTTTGACTGAATTAGCAGCAGGTACAGAATATACTTATTCGGTTAAAGCTGGAGATGCGGCTGGTAATCTTAAAGAATCACTCACACGCATCTTCACAACCTTGGCAGTCAATGTAGCCCCAGTTGCCAGTGCCAGCGCTGACCAAATAACAGTTACTGCAAGTGTAACGGTTAACTTCACGGGTTCTGGAACAGACATTGACGGCACGATTGCTTCTTTCTCATGGGATTTTGGTGACGGTAGTCCTGCCACAGCTGCAAGTACCTCTTCAAGCGCCACCCATGCTTATAGCTCTGAGGGTACATTCATAGCTACCCTGACCGTGACCGACGATGATGGGGCGACGGGTACTGATACGGTGACCACTAAAGTGGTTCAATTCACAACCACTGAAACAACAACAGCAACCTTTACTGCTATAGATGGCATCGTTGCAGATGAAACTTATACGGCTTCAATTATCATTGAAGATACCGTTTCCGGTTTTGTGATTGGCTCATCCAATACGACCGCAACAGCTGATGCCCTTGGTAATCTAACAGTCACAGGCAGCACGCTTCTTGACTCTGGCTTGATTGGCACTGATGTGCTTGTCACCATTGAGGTCTTTGATGCTTCTGAAACTCTAGTAGTTTTAAATGTAACCACGACAGCAGTAGATAATCCACCAGGGACGACACGTGCGCTTGGAACACTGGACAAGATCGTAGAGATGTATGATGCTGCTGCCGGGTCCACCTATCTGGCTGGAGCTGACGTCACTGGCAACAGTGTGGTCGAAGTCTTCAACGATGACGGTTCTAGGCAGACCTTCGCGTTTATCGATTCACTCGATGCTCCTTATAGCATCCCGGTAGGTAAGTTCTTTATTGGAATTTCTAAGGATACAGCCGGCTTAGCGGTCGGCCCTGCTGGAGAGAGTCCAGTTGCCAAAATTCATTTAATCACAACATCTGGTGAATTGATTAGCGGTATTCGTCATGAGGGGCTCAACACCATCCAAGTTGAAACGGTTTCCACTGGGTTGTCTGTGCAGGCAGCTGTTTATCGCGAAGACTCCAACAGTTGGGTCGTGGCTCAAATACAGCTAGACGGCAATGTAGACCTTTTCAGTTATGATATTACCTCGGGTCTATCAACACTCATCACGATTAACTTTGCTGAAGTCAAAGACCTTGCCTATAGCGACTTCACGGGAGGCTTATTTGCGGCAGCTCGTAACAGCTCGGATACTGAGGCGGTCGTTTACTACATTGACGGGTTGTTTGGTACGGTCCTCAAGCTCATTAACAAGGACACTTTGACTCCTATAGCAGCCGATTCGATTGGAGATGTTGGTTTTAGTCGAGCTGCTATCGCAAAGTCAGATGGTTTATCAACCACCATTTCCACCATTGACCTGCTCCCGGAAGAAGTTTTAGTCTCATCCGCTATTACCGTGACCCCCTTTGGGGATTTAGCCTTTGCGCTGCCTGTACCAGGTACATCATTAGAGCCTGTACCTGTAACCCAAGCGTCAGTCGATGAGGCTCAGATTATGATAGATAAAATGGAAATCATCAGAAATAATGTCGACAAGCTTCTCAATGATGCCAAAAGTGTAGCAGACCTTGAGAAGGAGGAATGCATCCGTACATCAACCTTTGGTGTAAATTTGCTATTCGAAGTGGCAAAGACCAATTTTAGTATCCTGAAAGGTTTCCTAGCGGTGGGAAACGATGCTGATTTCAGATCTGCTTATGAGGTCATTAAGAGCTTTAAACACGATGTGGAGATTTTCAGCTCCACTACCGATCACTGCGTCGGTAAGTTAGCGGTAAGTTCCATCGAGACTGAAGCCGCATATGAAGAGGACAAGGCGGCTGATTCGCCAGAAGAGGCCGAAGTTGATCCTCCAACTGAAGTAAACCAAACTCCACCTGGATTGGTTCAGTTTACAGAGTCAGGAAATTCCGTCCAAAAAACAGATACCGGTAAGGTTACTGAAAGCAAATCCTCGACTCTTGATGGCAATGCCAGTGATCACAACATTATAGTAGATCCTGTAGCGATTCCTGCGCGGGGATCTGTGGGCATCACATTTGACACGCAAGGAAAAGTCACTACTCAAGTTGAAGTGTTCAAAACAGCCGATCTGCTAAAGGCCACAGTGTTGACTTCTCCCAAAGAAGGCCCTGACACGAGCCATAGACTCACTGTTGTTGGTTTGACACCGGGCACGGACTATACCTATCGTATCAAGACGTTTGCAGAAACAGCGTCCGTATCAGACCGTGAGAGAGTTTCGGTCGAATTTCAGTTCACGACTTTGCCCAATCAATCTCCAAGTATTGACAGTCCTATCATAGATCAGACCATCACGATTGGCGATCCATTTTCACTCAATCTAGCAGGAGTGTTTATCGACCCAGATCCAATTGACACAACCTTGTTCCTCAGTGTCACAGCCGTACCAGACCTTCCGAGTTCTTTGATTTTTGATTCAAGTACTCTCTTAATTTCTGGTACGCCAGTACCTGGTGACGAAGAGGTCTATATTGTTACCGTTACAGCAAAAGATATTTTTGGTGGTAGTAGCGTGCCAGATCAATTCACGCTTACAGTTGAAGCACCCAATCAAGCACCAACAGCCATTGCCCGTGCTGACAAAACAATAGTCCAATCCGGGGGATTGGTCACTTTTGATGGAACTGATTCAAGTGACCCTAATCCTGGCGACACCCTAACATTTAGCTGGAACTTCGGTGATGTTAGTGCTCCCGAAACAGGTGATACGACTACCCATATCTATACAGCTGATGGCACCTTCACAGCGACTTTGAGGGTGACAGATGGTGGTGGATTAAGCAGTACAGATACAGTCATTATTACGGTTACTTCTAATAAGCCACCTGAAATCATTACTCCAACTGCTGAAAAAATTGTGGTTCAAGCAGGAACAGCAGTTAATTTTATTGGAACTGCAACGGATCCTGATGGTGAGATAGCCCTTTACATATGGGATTTTGATGATGATGGAACCGCGGATTATCTTAATTCCACTACCGGTATCACCGAACACATTTATTCTGATTTAGAGATTCCTACTGCTACCACTGCTACTAGTAAGACTTATACAGCTAGGTTTACGGTCTCAGATAGTTTAGAGGTAACTGCTGGTACTATTGCTACAACCACGATTACTGTTGTGGTAACTGACGGTCCGGCGGCAGCTGTGTCTTTTGAAGAAACTTTCACCGGGTCACCGGCGCAAGAAGTCACGGTAGAATCCACTGTGGCAGACAGTACAAGTGGGACAAACTTAGGTTCTACTACTACGACTGTGACGACAGATGCAAACGGTACAGTGACTGTCTCAGGACAGGTGAACGTAAGCCCTGATCAAATTGGCAGAGATGTTACGATTAAGACAATAATAACTGACCCAACAACTGGAGAAGTGCTTGCTTCGTTTACAGATGCTACAGGTATCATTGACACGATCGCGGGTACGGGTGTAGAGGGCTTTAGCGGCGATGGTGGTGTCGCAACGGGAGCTCGATTTGATAAAGCAAGTGGTTTGGCAGTTGATTCTGTTGGTAATATTTATATCGCCGATGCGTTTAACCATCGAATACGTAAGATAACCAAAGCAACAGGCCTTATCTCTACAATCGCAGGTACTGGTGTGCCGGGATCTAGTGGCGATGATGGTGTTGCAACGACGGGACAACTTGATACGCCAGTGGATGTTGCTGTGGATTCAGTTGGAAATATTTACATAGCTGATCGTGGTAATAACAAAGTTCGTAAGCTTACGACTTCTGATGGAGGCACTACATACACGATTAGTACCTTTGCTGGAATTGGTGGTTTAGGTGGCTTTAGTGGTGATGATGGCCAAGCAAACCTAGCGCAACTAAGCTTCCCAAGCGGTGTAGGACTAGACTCTGCTGGCAATGTGTATATCGCCGATACTGTTAACCGTCGCATTCGCAAGGTTGCTCCATCAGGGATTATTACGACGATTGCTGGTGCAGGGCTTAGTGGTTCTGATTCAGATCTAATCTCTGCGACTGGCGCATTAATCGATTTGCCGGAAGATGTGGCAGTTGATGCAAGCGGTCAGGTTTACATTTCTGAATTTGGTAAGCACCGAGTGCGTCGAGTTGATACTTTAGGTATTATTACCACAGTCGCAGGTGACGGTTTTGTCGGAACTGATGGAATTGATAGTCCAAAGCATCTAGATGTCGATAGCGCTGGCAATGTCTACTTTGCTTCCGCCGCGATGGTTATCCACAAAATCGATGCTTCGACGGGTGCTATTTCAGTGGTTGCTGGTACACTAAATAGCTTTGGATTTGGTGGTGATGGTGGCCAAGCAACAGCAGCTCAGCTCTTCTTGCCTCAAGGGGTTGCGGTTGACTCTAATCTAAATATCTACATCGCTGACACGCAGAACCATAGAATCCGTAAGGTATCTGCTGGCCCTGTAGTTGTTGCCCCAGATACGACACCGCCTACGATATCTGGGATTACTGGTACGGCACTTGCGACTTACCATAATACAAGCTTTACACAGGTAGATGTTGGAACTGAAATCCTTGATCTAGCTGCAAGAGGGTTAGGTGAACTTTCGATTATCTGGAGTGATGATAAGTCCAGAATTCTTTCCTGTAGTGCGACTTTGCTGTTTGATGCAACAAGCACTACCCTAACGACGAACAGAACTGCTGATATGAGTATTCCCGTTATTGCTTGCGGGCTTGATGTTGAATTGAGCGGATTGGACTTGGCGTCTCTTCCTTCGGATCAGGTTGGTTTCTATGAACTAACGCTGTCTGCAACAGATGAGGTCGGTAACAATATTGAAGAGAAGTTTACTTGGGAGGTGCGTCTATCAGCAATTACAGGTACACAGGGCTTCATTGACGGCCAAGAGGTCACACAAGGCTCAAGTGTAAATGGCACACTCATTCTAGATAGTAGCGCTTCTGATTTTACTTACGAATCAAGTAATCCATTGCTTGTGACCATTAATTCTTCGGGTGGATTTACTATTTTGGAAACAGTTAAGACAGGCACGCATGTGGTTACTTTGACAGCGACCAATAAGACCACTGGGTTCATAAGCTCTACCGTTCTCACCATTGAAGTGCTTGATGGAGGAGGAACCCTGAGAACACTCGATCAAGATACAGACGTAGCCTCAATATTCGACATTAGCGGGCTACCTAATGACTCCGATGCTAGTCCTACCCCAGAATCCGAAGATGGATCGCTCTCAAAGGCTGTTACTGGCTCTCTCTTCTACACCTCAGCGAAGACAAACGAAATCTTTGGCCGCCCAAATACCTATACGGGAACTTTCACATTACTACCCATCACTGGCGCAACTTTGAACACGCCAGCTGGTTTCAGCCTTGATACCGCTAATAACAAGATGTATCTTGCTAACGCGGGTGCGAACCAGGTTCTTGAGATAGACTTGCTAACCCATGTGGCTACGGTATTGGCGGATGCGGCCGATGGTCTCAGCTTGCCAGTAGATGCAGAATTGACATCTGCAGGAACCGTTGTGATAGCCAGTGCGGTTGGTAGTAAAATTCACGAATTGGATCTTGCTACGGGCAATGTGACCTTGTTGGCTGATTCTATTAAAGGAGTCAGGTTCCCGGTTGCTCTGGAAACAGGCCCAGCTAACAGTATCTTGATATTAAACGGTAGAAACTTCAAGTTGTTGAAGTTAAATAGGGACACATTAAAGGTCACGGTATTGGCTGATGCAAGTGATGGGCTGAAGTTCCCTAAAGATTTATCGGTCCGTCCAGATGGAAGAACACTGATTGCGAATGCCGGTACACACCAAATACTAGAATATAATTTCCATACGGACACAGTTTCGGTCTTTGCCGGTACTGGAGTAGAGGGATCTAGCGGTGATGGCGGTCAAGCCAAGCAGTCAACATTCAACCGCCCAATTTCAATTGCTCTAGATACCAATGGAACACTGGTGATTCTTGATTCAGGAAACGCAGCGATTCGAGCAATACAAGGTGCTGGTGTGCCGGTTGCTGGTCCTAACCTGTTCTTGAAAAATCCAAATTTTATTGATGATGATCTTCGGAGACAGGAGCTACTTGTTGAGTGCCCAGAACCATTTGGCTCAGGAAGCACCTTTACAAATGACTGTCTGCTTCTCAGTGAAAGCTTTAATTCTCCCTATGCTACCTCCAACCACAGTTTCACAATTGAAGAATATTTTGAACAAGGACAGAGTCCTTTTACCCTAGATAGTATTGAGTTTGAACGAAAGAATAGTGTCAGATTGCAATGTGAGGATGTGGCAAAATTGGCCTTTTTGGATCATCCTGATGGTTCAGGTAGGCCAGTGTTTGACTGCAGCATAACCATTACAGATCCGACCGGTTATAGTGAAACGACCTATGCGCTTAGACCTTCGCAAGAGCAAACCGATACCACGAGTGTTGAGTTGCCTGTTGATGTATTTACCAATCCAGCCTTTAATAATAGTCCGGTTGTAGGTGAGTATACGATTTCGCTCAGAACTTCTAATATTAATGGCGGTACGAACAATTTCATCAACTTCTTCAATGTGACGAGTAGTGATGTAACAGGCCCAACGCTTTCAATCGATGCGCCCTTTAATAAGGATGGTGGGATCCAACTTCAACAGGATCTTATCGATACTCCTTTTATATCCTTTGCTTGCTCTGACCCATCAGGCCTTGAAGTCTGTACGCTCGTCATTACAGATGTAAACGGTGTAGTGATGAGAGATCCGCCACCGGATGACTTTTTTGCCTACAGCTATGATGGTCTTGGAGCTGGATCCACAGGAAAGCAGGGTGATGTGGCAACCACTCAAGGATTCTTTGTCTACGCTTTTGCGCCTGGAACCTACACCATCACCATGATGGCCCAAGATGCACTGAATAGGGCTCCTTCAGATGAAAGTTTGGGTCGTAGTGAGCTCATACTCACCTACACAGTTGTAGAGGCTGACGCACCAATAGCTTCTGTATCAAGTGGTACGTTTCTACTAAATAATGTAGCGCCATTCCCAGTGTTTGATGAAGACTCTACAGTCTTAAGTGAAGATATTGGTATTCTATGGAGTGATGCGTCTGACTTGGGCGACTGTGGCGCAACCTTGATGCATGGAACAAGCGCTACTAGCTTTCCTAATAATCGCACCAGTCTCTTAGGTCACAGTTGTAGTACGCTGCTTGGAACGTCGACATTGACCTTCTTGCCTTCTGACTTGCCTGGCTTCTACAAACTCACATTGTTTGCAGATGACGAACAGGGAACCAGGGGTACGACTACCCATACCTATGAGGTCGAAAATGTCAATGATGCTCCTGTGTTAGGGGATATAGCTGATCGAAGTGGAACTAGCGCTGATCCAATTGATGCTGCGTTGAGCTTTGCACTTGTCACATCCGATGTAGATGGTGATGCACTTACCTGTAGTGCGATTAACTTGCCAGATGGCTTGAGCATGAGTCTGAGTGGCTGCACGATTACAGGTACGCCTACGACACTCGGTACGTCTTTCGTTACGGTAACAGTAACTGATGGCAATGGTGGTACGGATAGCAAGAGCTATACGCATGAGATCTTCCAGCCTAATAGGGATCCTGAGCTGCTAGCAACAAGTGACCAGACCATAGAAGTGGGTAGTTTGCTTAATCTAGATTTCGTTATAATTGACCCAGATGGAGACTTGATCACTTGTGCGGCTTCTGGCTTGCCAGCAGGTGCTTCCCTTGATTCTCTTGCACCATGCACGCTTACTTACACACCCACAGTAACAGATTTTGCTGTGAGCCATTCCATCACGCTTACTGCAACAGATGTTCATGGACTTGCCGTTAGCGATACCTTTGTCATCAGTGTTATAGCTCCTGAAGCTGAAAAACCTGTTCCAATTACAAAAAACATTGTAATTCAGGCGGGTAGCAGCTTCTCAGTACCAATTCGAGCACTTGACCCTGAAGGCAGAATAATTACTTGTGCTATTTCTGGATTACCTGCGGGTGTGACGCTTGATGCAAACACTTGCACACTGAGTGGTACGTTGCATACTCTTGGCTCCTTCGAGGTATTTGTCGTGACGACCAACGAACTTGGTTACTCAAGAAGTGCAGTACTCAATATCAATGCGATTCCCGAGGGAAACATCTATGAGATTTCAGCCGAGATCCGCATTGATAGCCAAGGTATACCGTTGCCTGCTGGTAGCTACTTGGTTAGCATAACGATTCTTGATGCTACTTCAACCTTGGGTTCAGTCTCGTCTTTTATAACTCTGAATGGCACAGAAGCCGCTACAGTAACGGCAAATCTCTTCGCTGGAGGTATTGATGAAACAGGCGAAACATCCTACATAGCTGTCATCGATGTTCACAATTCTTCAGGAGAGTTGGTAAACAACTTTACAGATACTGTGACTTACATTGATCTTCTAAATCTGAATGGCAGTCTCAGAAGGGGTCTTGGTAACCCAGGCACTGCAGAGGGTGGTATCAATAGTGTTGCTATCTCCGACGCTCCTGGTGGTGCAGCAGTAGGCTCACTGTTTATCAGTGAACCAAGCAACAATAGGATTCTTGGGGTTGAGAACCCAGGCGAAGGTACGCTTGCTCCACTACTGATTACAGGTGCTGCACTGAACGGTCCGACTGCTCTTACAGTGACCGGAGATCATAGCAGGCTTATTGTAGCTAACACAGGCAATAATAATATTCTTGAAGTTGATTTGACGACATTCGTAGCTACCGTAATTGCTGATGCTACTGATGGACTGCTTGCCCCAACCGGCGTAGCGATCAACTCGGTCGGCGATATCTTGATATCCAGCACGGGAAGCAATGAGATTTATGAGCTTGACTCGATCACAGGTGTTGTTGCTCTGCTAGCAGATGCCACTGACGGACTGCTTGCTCCAGCGGGCATTGATGTCAGCAAACTAGGCACTTTGATGATTGCCAACAAGGGTGCTGATCAATTGCTTGAGCTCAACCTAGCAACAGGAACCATAAGAGTATTGGCTGGTGTTTTGGAAGGCATCAGTGCTCCAGCCGATGTAGCTGTGAAGTCTACCGGCAATGTGCTGATTGCCAACAGTGGCACTAGTCAGATTCTTGAGTTTAACGTCTTTACAGGTACCATATCTGTGATTGCAGGTACGGGTGTAGCCGGATCTGGTGGTGGTGGCGGTCGTGCTACCGATGCACAGCTCAATACCCCATTAGCCATCGCGCTAGATGAAAACGACGGTCTGTTTGTTGCTGATACCGGTAATAATGCAATTCGTAAGGTGAATGGACCAGCCCCTGCTCCTGAGGGCAGCGATGAAACTGCTCCTGAAATCACGCTGGCAGCTCCATTCGATGTGGATGGTTATGACATCACCAGGCTGGAAACAGACCCCTTGTTGAACACGATTGATTACAGCTGCTTCGATGCAGAAAGCACGATTGCCTTCTGCGAAATGACAGTGACTAGTGCAGATGGTTTAGAGCTGTTTAGATCTGCTGACACGAATGTGCCCTTCGGAGAATTCGTGACCCCAACGGATGTGG
>JAESQZ010000138.1 GCA_016764955.1 Deltaproteobacteria bacterium
AAAATCGAAATATTATTTACTGGGACTTTGGTAAAAAGGTCTTGGGAAGCCTTTCTGATATTGGCCCTGTTGAGTCTATTAAGGCTAGGCATTTTGATTTTTATGCCCAAACAGTTTCCGGAGATCTCTACCATTGGGATCATATACAGACCTCTACGACTCATTCACATGTTCATGGCTCAGTTAAAGATTTTGGGGTTACAAGCAGTACCTTGTGGGTAATCGATAAAAACACCAATGCTCTACATAAAAAAGATTTAGAATCTTACCAAAGCAACACACAGTGGGAAGAAGTATCAAACATAAAAAACGCCCACCAAATATCGACAGGAATCATTGAGGGCGTCAGATTCAATTCTGTATGCTTTACTTTCCTAGATCAAACAGCACAGTGTTTTAACGAAGGAAATGGCTACAACTCAGCAAAAGAAATACCAATACCTGCAGAATGGCAAGGTTCTATTCAGGACATTTCACCGGACGAATCATATATTTGCGCCGTTTTAACAGGTGGCTCAACCAAATGCTGTCGTACTGACGAAGTTGATAGTTATGGCGCTTCCAAAACACCTCCAGATCTCCCCCCTGCAATAATTGTAAAAGCTGCCCAAGAACGTTCCTGCATCATGACACCTGATAGCTTCGTAGATTGTTGGGGAAAAAAGGACTATCTAAACATCCCCCAATCTTTACTCAAAATTGACCTTCAAGTAAGCAACCCAAATAGTGAAACATCTATCATACGCAGGTTATTTATTATCGGATATCATGCCAGTTGTGCCATTGATTCCACCAACACCATTGTCTGCTGGGGGCATTCTGATTTTGGAGGAGATGTTGAAGCATTCAAACTACTCAATGGTAGAACCAATATTATCGGATTTGTGCATCAAGATGATAAACTTTGCTTAATTCAACCCGGGAAACCTTTAGACTGCCCAATTAAAATTCAGCCTAACAACATAAAAAGTGTTCCGAATACAATGAAGCCATTTCTAGATGTCGCAGATAATAAGGCAGCTTCATACATACTCAAAACAAATCACCAATTACGATCTTTAGGCCATCCGGATTTTTATCCACCTGAAGATTTGGGCGAGGTAGAAGAAATTGCCGCAGCGGGACATCACGCCTGTGCGGTTCTAAAAGCAGATAAAATTGTGAGATGTTGGGGCCAGGAAAGCGGTAACGGCCAACTTAATGTCCCCAGTAACTTAGGCTCCATTTTGCCGCCAATGGATGGAGGTAAGTCATGAGATATTTGCTTCTTACCCTATTAGCAGGTTCACTATTCGCAACCGACCCCACCCCAACGGACAACTACTTGGCCTTAACAGCCACATTGCTAGAGCATCGCATTATTAACGACGACCATTTGCTGCGCATGATTGACAGCGCCGAGCAAGGCAAAGCAGTTAACCCAATTTCACCAAGCGAAACCAAAATCGACTCCCAAAAGCTCATCGCTTCCCAAGCTTATAACAATGTTCTCAAAGACGACATCGACACCTCTCGCATCACCCCCTGGGCAAAAGAACGCCTGAGCCAAGAGGCCAAAGAGCGTGAGGAGAAAAAAGACAAACAACGTGAAAGTAAGTCATTGGCAAAACCAAGCAAAAATCAACTCATTGGTCAAACCCATCTGAACACCTGTCACTTGGATTTAACAGGTCAGCTTCAATGTTCAGAAAAAAAAATTCCAAACTTAAAGGGAAAAACTCTTGCCTTAATGGATGGGTCCCTTTTATTGATTACCCAAGAACAGAATTTAGTTAAAATTGATTTAATAAACGGCGATGTTCAAACATTTTCCGAAAAACATCGTGGCAATCTCCAAGATCTAGCTTGGCATAATACTCGAATTATGCAGGAAATGGCAATTTTCAATCGGTAAATTATCTTTGCGTACTACTAACAAATGGCCAGGTTGAGTGCCGGAAGAACGACCAAGACTTCTTTCAAGTGCCACCCAAACAAGACATCACCTCACTTCAAATTTCTAAGGATACGCTATACACTCTTTCTTCCAACGGGGAGCTCAGCTGCTTCAACCTCGCCGAACAAAAAATATGCAACCCGCCGACTGTCCCAGGAAAGATTAAACAAATGGGGCCAGTTAAGGATTTTAGCAAAAAACTTTGCATAGTATTGGAGGACGGCGATTATCATTGTTTCAGCACAGAAAATCAAAGCGAATTGGAAACACATAAACCCCAAAACCTGCCACCTATAGAAGCAATCTACCCTGATAGCATGGATACTTTCTGCGCTCTGTTTAAAACAGGCCTATTTTCCTGCTGGGGTAATAATGGAGCTTACATAGAAGATGCTTCAGAGATTCCAGGAATTGTTTCCGCAAACCTTGATACAGGACAGGTTTGTACACTTAACGAAAATCATGAGATGAAGTGTTTTAGACTTTACGATGTTATAATGTAAAACTTTCCTAAAAATGGCAATTAAAATTGGTACCCTATGAAATATTTTTTATCCATAATATTAACAAGCACTGTACTCACTGCCGAACCCACCCCGACAGACAACTACTTGGCCTTAACAGCCACATTGCTAGAGCATCGCATTATTAACGACGACCATTTGCTGCACATGATTTATGGCACCGATAAAGGCTGTGGTCTTTGATGTGCCCAAATCATAACGGGAATGGTAACCCCCAAAATCAGGTTCGCAAATGCTGCTATTAACCCACCTGCTTCTTGCAGGTCTTCATGAGTCTTCTCCGAAACATGCGCATGGCGCTTCCAATTAAATCCAGATAAAAAGTTAGATATGGTCTCGGTGATACCATAAGTAATCGCTATTACTGCAATACCTTTTGTCGATGCAAGGCCATCTAAACAGTCTGCATTTAACTGGCTCGATAACATCAAAGCCACTAACACGAAGCACTTCATAGTGACTCTTGGAATAATCAGCAGGGCTAATTTATTTCAAGATAAAGTCTTTACTGTCCAAGACGTTTTAATAAAAGATGAAAGGTTATTTCTGCAACTGACTTTTTTGCCCACGGATGTGGGCAAGGGTGCCACAGCCCAGCCCGATAGGGCTGGGTTTATGTCATCCCACCCTATACCGCACCATCGCCAGATTTATACGAAATTAATAGGTTCCTTAAACCTCGCGGCAATGAGGGCCGGGGGGCTGGCATCTACCCAGGCCTACGCGGGCTCGTACCTCGCCCGCTCCAACCTGGGCTGTGGCACCGTTGCCCATATCCATGGGCAAAAACAAATTGATGTCCCAAAATTGCCAAACATATTGGAAATGTACTGGATGCCAGCCTTCGCTGGCATGACAATATGGAGCATAAGCTAAATTCTATGAAACCCAAAATTCTTGTCCTCACAGGCGTCGGCTTAAATTGCGAAGAGGAAACTTTCGAGGCTTATAAGCTGGCAGGCGCTGAACCCAAACTTCATCATGTTAATCAAATTATAGGCGGCAATGTTGATTTCGAAAACTTTTCGCTTATTCATTTTACTGGAGGATTTTCTTTTGGAGATCATCTTGGCGCTGGCAAAGTGCTTGCCAATCGATTTCGCCCTGTTCTCGATAAACTCATACGTTTTAAAGAACGTGGGGGTTATATCTTAGGAGTCTGCAATGGTTTTCAGGTTTTGGTGAGTTTAGGTTTATTGGGGGGAAACAGCGTCAGCTTAATCGAGAATACAAGCGGCCATTATCAGGTTGCTTGGCATCGGATCAAAATCAACCCCAAATCGCCGATCAAATATCTTGTTCGAGAAGAAGGCTATGAATTTCCAATTAGGCATGCAGAAGGTCGCCTTGTTGTATCAGACAGCATTAAGCCTAAACTTGAAAACGCTCAGCTCTTATCTATGCGCTATACGGACTTAAACCCAAATGGATCTTACTTAAATTGTGCCGGCTTATGTGACGAGAGCGGGCAAATAATTGGCATGATGCCACACCCTGAAAATTTTATTTCGCCTTATAATCACCCGCGCTGGCCACATCGAGACCCTAATCTAGAACCTGACGGCCTTTGTTTTTTTAAGAAGCTTGTGCAACAAATCGCGATGTGAAACTCAAAAGAGCAATTATAAGCTGTTACGACAAAAAAGGCCTTATCGAACTAGGGGCTGCGCTTCAAAAACAAGATGTCGAAATTCTGTCGACAGCCGGAACTCTAAAGCACCTGCAAGAGAATAATATCGCTGTAAAAGATATTTCAGAAATATCTGAACGCGGTGAAGCTTTTGGTGGAAGAATCAAAAGTCTTTCTTTTGGCGTCTCGGCAGGCTTGCTCTTTGATCGAGTTTCAGACGCCCAAGAAGCTCAAAATCTCGGGGTGAAGTCTATCGATCTAGTCGTCTGTAATCTTTATCCTTTTGATCAAGCAAGCCAAGACGATTTTGTGCGTTGGATCGACATCGGTGGGCCGACCATGCTCAGGGCTGCATCGAAGAACTACGAATTTGTCTCGGTTCTTTGTGACCCAAAAAACTATGCAAACTTTATCGAAGAACTTGAAAAGTCAGGCGGCACTATTTCGCTTGAGACTCGAAAGCATTTGATGCGTAAGACTTTCTCTTACATGGCAGATTATGATTGCCAGATTTCGACAGCTCTTGATAAGTGGGCAGGCGAAGATTCACTCAGATTGAGCTTTTCAAATAAAAAACCACTTCGTTATGGCGAGAACTCTCACCAAAAGGCTGACTATTTTGAGTCAACCAGTCAGCTTTTTATGAAAAACATGCAAGTTCACCAAGGCAAAGAGCTCTCTTATAATAACTTGCTTGACGTTCAGGCTGCATTTGATGCGATTCGAGATCTTAAAAATCAGGCCTGCTGCATTATCAAACACTGCACGCCGTGTGGCATCGCTCAAAGCAGCAGTCAAGTAGAGGCCTTTAAGCTTGCCTGGGCCAGTGATCCTGTATCGGCTTTTGGATCTATTGTGGTTTTTAGCTCAGTTGTTGATAAGCAGACTGTCGAGCAGTTCTCTAAAAAGTTCGTCGAAATAATTGCTGCGCCAAGTTTTTCTCATGAAGCCCTAGAGCTATTGCGAACCCAGAAAAATCTGCGCGTGATTACTTATGATCCAAATATCAAAGCTAGCAAACAAGAAATTCGCTTAATCGACGGAGGCGCGCTTGTCCAAGAGCGCGACTTAGAAAGTGCTTCGAAACGCGAGTGGGTGACAGACTGTCACCCCGCACTTGATGCGGGGTCCAGTGCTGGATCCCGGCTCGTAGGCCGGGATGACAAGCAAGCCCGGGGTGACAATATGGGCTTAAGCGATAGTTTGTTGGAATTTGGACTGCATTGCATACGCCCCATGAAATCCAACGCCATTGCTCTGGTTCGCACACTCGAAAACGGGAGTTTTCAACTGCTGGGGATGGGCTGTGGGCAGCCAAATCGTATTCACTCGGTGAAGCTTGCTGTCGAGCGTGCAACTGATGGGCTAACGGCCGAATATCAAGGACATCCAAGCGAGCAAGATGCTTATATTCAGCATCATCTTTCACGCGCTGTTTTAATCTCTGAAGCTTTCTTTCCATTTTCAGACAGTATTGATGTTTGTCATGAGGCTGGGATTAAAACCATTGTTCAGCCAGGTGGTTCGATGCGCGATAAGCAAGTTATTGAGGCTTGTAATCAACATGGCATCTCCATGATGTTCGTGGGCAATAGGCACTTTAAACATTAGGGAGCTCAACATGACAGCATTTGTTAAATTATCGACACCACAACTAAAACTTTTGCACCAAGGCAAAGTCCGAGATAGTTATCGAGTTGATGATAATCATAGACTTCTTGTAGCAACCGATCGATTAAGCTGCTTTGACTCTGTGTTACCTACGCCGATGCCAGGCAAAGGCGCCATTTTGACTCAGATGTCAGAATGCTGGTTTAAAAAAGCACAAGATATCATTCCAACACATTTCGTAGAGACTATTTCGCCCAATATGACCTTGGTGAAAGAAGCAAAGCCCTTCGCAATTGAGATGATTGTGCGCGGCTTTCTATCTGGTTCCATGTGGAAACGTTATGAAAAAGGTGAACGCGTCTTCTGGGATTTAAAGCTTCCTGACGGGATGCAAAAAGACCAGGAACTACCTCAAGCGCTCGTCACGCCGACGACCAAGGAAAAAATCGATAGGCCAATCACCAAGGCAGCGATTATCGAAGAGGGCTGGGCAACTTCAGCTGAATACGAACAAATGGAGCAGGTTTCGCTCAAACTTTTTCAGATGGGCAAAGAGACTTGCAAAGCCAAAGGTGTTGTGCTGGTCGACACAAAATATGAGTTTGGCGTAACAGATAAAGGCCTTACGCTCATTGACGAAATTCATACGCCTGATTCGTCGCGATTTTGGCTTGCTGACAACAAAGAACCCATGGACAAGGAGTTTATTAGGCAATGGTTGCTTGAACATAAACCAGAAGGCCATGTGGTTCCTGATGAGGTTATCGAAGAAGGACTCAAGCGTTATGAAAACGTTTTTGCCAGGTTGTTTGAACAATGTCACCCACATTCCACAATCCCAAGCGGCGTCAGGGCTTATCATGACCTCACGAATCGAGACTTCATCAAAAAAGGCCTTATTGTGATAGTAATGGGCTCTAAGTCAGACCTGCCTCATGCACAGGCAATCGCTAAGCACTTCCCATCGAAAGACATCGCCGTGCACTTTCGCATCGTCTCAGCACACAAAAACGGCGAGCGCATTATGGAGTTCGCAAGCTTTTATAACCATACACTTGAGCCAACTTGCGTGATTGCCATTGCAGGGCGCTCGAATGGCCTCGGGGGTGCCCTGGCAGCCAATTTGACTGTGCCTGTTATTAGCTGCCCGCCTTTTAAAGACGGCGCTGATATTTCTATCAATATCTATTCTTCGTTGATGATGCCCTCTAAGGCGCCAGCATTGACAGCTATTTATCCTGAGCAGGCCGCTCTTGCTGCGATGCGGGCTTTGAACCTTCAAAGTTTACGAGAAGTTTTGAATCAAGATATCGTGAGTATGAAAGCTGATCTTAAATCTAGTGATGATGAGTTGGTTGGGCAAAACTTATGACGAAATCAAATGTCACCCCGGCCCCCGAGCCGGGGTCCAGTACTGGATCCCGGGTCAAGCCCGGGATGACAACAGCGAAAGCTCTAGTTATCGGAAGCGGCGCCAGAGAGCATGCCATCGCTTGGGCGCTTTCAAAAGATGTCGAGGTTTATGCTCTGCCTGGTAATGCCGGCAGCACTCAGCCTGTTTCAATTGATCCAATGGATTTTGAAGCAATTGGTGAATTTTGTAAGCAAAACTCGATCAAAACTGTCGTAATTGGGCCCGAAGCGCCATTGGCAGCTGGCATCGTTGATGAGCTTTATAAAAAAGGCATTTATGCTTTTGGCCCAAGCAAAAAAGCAAGCTTTCTCGAAGCCTCTAAGATCAGGTCCAAAGAGTTTATGCACCGGCACGGTGTTCAAACTGCCCAAGCTTATCTAGAACACTCGATTGCAGACGCCAAAAATAGAGTCGACGAATTTGCAGGCAAGTGCGCTGTTAAATGGGATGGCCTTGCGGCTGGCAAAGGCGTCGTCGTTTGCCGGTCAGTCCAAGACGGTTATCAAGCCATTGACTTCATGTCAGCCAAATATGGCTCGACAAGATTTGTCATTGAAGAGTATTTGAGTGGCCAAGAGCTGTCGATTTTTGCTGTCACAGATGGCATGAATTTCAAGCTGTTGCCAGTAGCCCGTGATTATAAAAGAGCTTTAGACGGCAACTTAGGCCCCAACACCGGCGGCATGGGTGCTGTCAGCGATGATAATTTGTGGAATGAAACACTCAAAAAACGCTTTATCGACAAGATTTTGCAACCAACCGCTCAAGGTTTTGAAAAAGAGAAACTGGGATATCAGGGCTTTTTGTATTTCGGACTCATGATTGTTGATGGCGAGCCTTATCTTCTCGAATACAATGTGCGTCTTGGAGACCCTGAAACATCTGCTGTTTTGGCACGACTAAAAAGCTCGCTTTGGGACTTAATCAACGCAACCAAGAATGGCAATCTAGAGCAATGCAAAATTGATTGGGATCTGCGTCCAGCTGTTTGCCTGGTCTTATGTTCCAAAGGCTACCCTGGCTCTTATGATGTCGGGCATGAGATTGTCATACCAGCCAACAGTCACCCTGGCGCAGGCCAGGGTCTAGATTCTGGCCTACGCCAGAATGACAAAGTCCTAACTTTTCACGCGGGCACAAAACTTAAAGGCGACAAAATAGTGACAGCTGGCGGTAGAATCTTAAATCTCGTAGCGCTTGGTTCAAGCGTCGATGATGCGAGACAAAGAGCTTACGATGCGTGTAATAATATCGATTTTGATAGCAAGAGCTTCCGCACAGATATTGGGGGTGATTTTGAGTTTGAGGTTAAAAAAGCTTGGCATTCTCATCTCGGGGCGCGGGAGCAACATGGTTCAGATTATCAAGGAGACGCAAACCGGGCTCCTTAAAGACCTTGCAAATGTTGGCGTCGTCATATCGAATAAGCCAAAAGCCCAAGGCTTTTTTGAGGCTCAAAAATTGGGCGTCACAACGCAAGTTGCAAAATCCGAAGATGAACTGATTTCCTGCTTAAACCAACACAGTATCGACTGGGTCGTACTGGCAGGTTTCATGAAGATTTTATCGCCTCGATTTGTTCGTCACTATGAGGGAAAAATCCTGAATATCCACCCAGCAGACACCAAACTGCACCAAGGTCTTCACGCTTATCGTTGGGCTTATGAAAGCAAGCGCCCTGAAACAAGTATCACCGTGCACTTAGTAGACAGTGGCATTGATACTGGGCCAGTTATTAAGCAGGCTTCTGTAGACCTTCGAGGGGCTTCCAGCCTTGAAGAAGTCGAGAAACGCGGGCTTGTTGTTGAACACCAAATTTATTCTCGGGCTATTAGGGAGATGCTCACCAAAGGGGGAAGCTAATGTGCGGTGTTCTTGGAATCTACGGTAACGAAGGTGTTTTCGCTGAAATCTTAAGTGGCTTAAACACCATTCAACACCGTGGCCAAGACAGCGCTGGCATTGTGACTTTAAAGGGCATTTTTCATATCAAAAAAGGCTTAGGCCTAGTCAACGAAGTATTCAGAGATGGCTCGGTTCTACCAGGTAAGTGCGGTATCGGGCATGTGCGTTATGCGACTCAAGGCAGCACGGGCCTTGAAAACGCGCAGCCATTTACCGTGAACTACCCCTTTGGCTTAGCCATGGCTCACAATGGCAATGTCACAAACTTCGAAGCACTCCGCCATTCTCTCAGCCAAGACCACCATAGGCTCCTCGAAACAACCAGCGATATCGAACTCATTGCTTACCAAATGGTTCTAGCGCTTGAAAAAAGAGACCTGCATAAACTATCGCCTACCGATATTTTTGAAGCCATTCAAGAAGTCCAAAAAACAGTTGAAGGCGCCTATGCCGTTGTAGCTGTCATTGCTGGTTTTGGGCTTCTGGGGTTCACGGGGCCCCATGGCATTCGGCCACTCTTGTTAGGGCGCAAAGGTCAAAACTATGCCATCACTTCGGAAACGACGACACTAGACTACTTAGGCTATGAGCTCGTTCATGAATTTGAAGGCAACGAAAGCGTTTTTATCGATAAAAATCGTGAGCTTTACTTAAGTAAAGGCCAAGCTTCCAAACCCGCTTTTTGCGTATTTGAATCTATCTATTTCGCTCGAGAAGACTCTAGGTTTAAAAATCGCCTAGTTGCCGCACAGCGAGAAGCGCTTGGGCGATTGCTCGCTAAGCATTTTACACGCGAAGGTCTCAAGCCCGATATCATCATTGATGTGCCTAGCTCTTCTTATTTCTGTGCACAGGGCATTGCTGAGGAGCTTGGGATTCCTTTGCGTAGAGGCCTAGTCAAAAACAACTATATTGGCCGAAGTTTTATTGCCCACGGCCAAAAGCAACGTGAAAAACTGGTCAAGCAAAAACACAATGCAATTTCTGAAATTATCAAAGACAAGCGCATCGCTGTTGTTGATGACTCGATCGTCAGAGGCACAACCGCCAAACATATCGTAGGTTTATTAAAGCAGCGTGGCGCCAAAGAGGTCTATTTTGTTTCAGCCTCACCTCAACTAAAACACCCTTGTGTCTATGGAATCGACGTTTCCGAAAAAGAAATGATCTTATCAGAACGAACTGTTGAAGATGTCAGAAAGCTTATTGGCGCCGAAGCCCTTATCTACCCAACTCTTGAGGACCTTTATGAAGTCTTCCCAAAAAACAAGCATTGTGCAGCTTGCTTTTCGGGAGAATACCCAACGCGCTTAAGCTCTGAAGTCTTCTCTCTAGCTGAACGAGAGAAAATCAACGCCGGGCGATTGGAATAGCCGGCAGCCTGTCACCCTGGCGTAGGCCAGGGTCTATATGGACCTAGATGCTGGCCTTCGCCAGCATGACAATTTAAATCTCCTGCGGGCGCGGTTCTAAGTCAGCAGCGACTTCGCCTTCTTCAGGCACAAGCTCCATTTTGCCTTCCATATACTCTGCGTAATACTCTGCCAATAGTGTTCTGGTTTTAGAGGCCAAGAACATCATGCCTATAATATTGGGGAAAGCCATGCTCAAAAGCATCAAATCTGAGAAATCAATTATATGCTTCAAAGAAAGTACCGGCCCTAAGACAGCAACACACACATAAAACACTCTGTATAGGCTGACGTATGATTTCCCAAAGAGATACTCGACCCCTTTTTCACCATAAAAACCCCAAGAGATCATCGTCGAGTAAGCAAAAATCAACGCTGCAATGGTAAGCGCCATTGGCATAGCAGACCCTAGACTAGAAAAAGCTGCGGCAGTAATAGCCGCACCTTTACCAGCCAATTTAGGATCCAAGTGAGCGCCAGTGATTAAAATCGACAGCGACGTCATGGTGCAAACCAAGTGGGTATCAATAAAAGGCCCCAACATAGCAACAACACCTTCTCGCACAGGCCTATCTGTTTTAGCAGCCGCATGTGCAATTGATGCGGAGCCAAGGCCTGCCTCATTGGAAAAAGAAGCTCGGCGAATACCTTGGGTAAGCACGCCAATAAATCCACCTGCCCAAATCGCATCTGGATTAAAAGCTTGCACAAAGATGCTCTGAAACAGGCCAGGAACCATGCTGTAATGCGTCATGATAATAAAAAGGCAAGTTAAGCAGTAAAAACCACACATCGCCGGCACAAGTTTAGATGTCACTTCGCCAACCCGTTTAATACCACCCAGAAGCACGGCTCCTACAGCAAGGGCTAAAATCACACCAGCCACCCATTCCCATCCCTTTAGCGCTGGAAATTGAGATACTAATAGCTCGAAGGCTTGATTACCCTGGAACATATTGCCGCCACCTAAAGAAGCCGCAATCGTAAAGAAGGCAAACGTCACAGCAAAACCTTTACCTACCTTCTTTAGTTTTGGTTTTTGCTTTTTAAAGCCATCTTCAAGATAGACCATAGGCCCACCGAGCACACTGCCATCTGGGCTCACTCGCCGGTAAAGCTGGGCAAGCGTCGAAGATGAGAACTTCATGCTCATCCCAAAAAAGGCAACAACCCACAACCAAAATACCGCACCAGGGCCACCTAGTGAAATTGCCAATGCAACACCCGCGATATTCCCAAGCCCAACCGTCGCCGACAACGCAGAAGTTAGAGCCTGAAAGTGCGTAATCTCACCCTCGTGACCCTCCTTGTCGTATTTCCCTCTCACAACGTTCCAGGCATGTTTAAACAAGCGAACATTCACAAAACCATAGCTAATGGTAAAAAACAGCCCACCAAAAACCATCACCAGCAAAATAATTGGCAGCTTAAGTGGGTGGTCGCTCCAGAAAAGCACTGAAGCCACCCTGCCATTAATCGTCTCAAAGAAATGGTTAAATGTCGCTTGTATGGTCACATCAATCTCCCAATTTTCGAAAGATTATATGTTGCACCAAGGGGATTTGGCTTGGCGATGTGAATAAGTGTCAGCAGCAAACTGTTGTAACCGTTCACGGGGGTACAAATGGCGCTTGGTCGGGTTTTTAGAACGGTCGCTGTTTTGGCTGTCATCCCGGGCTTGACCC
>JAESQZ010000139.1 GCA_016764955.1 Deltaproteobacteria bacterium
ATATTATTAAGATTAGTTTTCACATTGAGCTTGCTAAGTAACGGGAAGTTAGTTTCAGGAAAAAGTAATTGCTCTTTTTCACTAATCGCCAGAATGACATTATGATCCGCCAGCAAACGTTGGCGGATAAATTTGGCTGTTCACGACGTAGTATTTACCGAGCGCTCAAGCAACTTAAAGAGCAGGGCTATTTAGTTGAGACGAAGAAGCGGGAGAAGAGATGTAAAGTGTATCAGCTAAAGGCTGTCATACCAGCGAAGGCTGGTATCCAGAAAATATCTGAACCTATGCTGGATGCCAGCCTCCGCTGGCATGACAAGATGGAGCTAGACCCTGGCCTTCGCCAGGGTGACAATGTTCCGCTCATCGAGATGCCCCGCCTCGCCAAATTCTACCTCGACAATTGCCGAGAAGTTTTTAAATATAATTTTCCCGAAAGCTTTGATTGGGAAAAATTCTTCCCGGAGGCGACTCATCAAATTAGACATATCGAACATCAAACCAAATTTTGGCGTCTCATGTTCGATAACTTATATCTGATTCAAGAACGCGAAACTGGCTTGCCTAGTTCTGCAAGAATTTCTAACGAGGACTCAACGCTTTTTGGTATACCGTACCCGAATAAGCCGCCAGCGACGCAAATTGATATTATTTTGCGAACACGCCCAGCATATCGGCCGTATCGACCGAAGAGTAAGCGTTAGATTTTTTTAAAAAGACACTTGAAAAAATTAATTTAAGAAGTTAAAGCGCTAACTTCTATGCTTTCTTTATCTGTCTTTGCTTTGCTTCTAAGTGGCTCTGGTGGTTTTGGCATAACGCCTTGAAAGCACTTGGGATAAAAGCTACGAGTGCTTGATGACGTCTCGAATATTTTTATTGGTTTTAGTATCGTCACTTAGTTTAGCCCAAGGTGGGAATGAAGAACCGAGCGACTACCAGACCTAGAACGACGGTTGCTGTGGGTGCCATACATTTCTCATGAAATTAACAATTGAAGTTATGGCATTTTTTGAGAACTCTGAAGGATTATTATTGAACTGTACGATCGGGCTTGTATTCCCATAACCATTGCCAGTTCTAGCTGCATAGTTAACTGACGCTAAAGATGTGACGCTGCCCCAAAATATGTCCGCCGGTAAAAAACTTAAGACAGTCGCAGCTGCCAGAGATGTTTGATAAGTTGTCCAGGCTGGATTTAAAAACGATAGACCATATAGAGCAAGCATGATGCCTCGACGGTTTTGGTTAGTAAAATCTCCTACAGCAGTGGTAGTAGAATAAATACTTGAAGCCAAAGAATTTGTGTTTTTGGGCTGAAGTGTCTGGCTGTTTGCAAAAACAGCAGATGTGGCTAAACTAAACGTAAGAAATAAAGATAACTTTGTGTTTTTCATATTATTTACCTCCAAATGCATATCCCAGTCCATAATTAATAACTGTAGAAGTAGTGAAGCTAGAAGCTAAACCAATAAAAAGTATTAGGATAGGGTTTGTAGTACCCGCTAAGAAGGTTACTCCGTTTGCCAAAGCGGGAGCGGCATAATAGCTAAGCCCAGCTTGAGTTGTTGATTTAGCAACGTCTTTAGCATCATCAATACTTGGAGGAGTCCACGCTATAATGGGCCTGATGAGTCCTTTTTCTACAATGCTACCAGCGGTGTTGCCTGCTAATTCGCTTACGAGGCCTTCTCCACCCATATAGGATGCAGCTTGGGAAGTAGCCACATTTGAGGTAAGCACGTTTGCAGCCCTTTCAACCAAGAAGGCTCCTAAGCCCTCGGCTTGAAGGGAGGCAACCAAAAGAAAACTGATTATAAATGTATTTCGTTTCATAGTTGATAAGCTAATCTACTACTGCAAATATAGATGTCAATAGGCGTTGTTTTTGTGTTAAGTCATTGAAAATTAGATATTTTTTAGAATTAGCTAGTATTCTTGCTTAAGATTTTGCCAATTATTTAGGTGCTTTAGTGCTAAGTGCCCAAATAAACTTAAGTTTTTAAAAGCCAGGCGCCAGGGAGCTTTTGTGCCTAGAACTAAGTTGCTTAAGGGCCTGGGCTGGGCGCCTAGCCTGCTCTTTAATTGATAGCCAGTAGGGCCTAAAGATAAAGAGCTGGCATTGGCTTGAATGGCCGACTCAATAGAATGATAGAGGAGCCTAAAGTAAATGCTATGCTTATTATCGTATTGGGGCAAAACGCCGATTCTACCAGCATGTGACTTGCTTAAGTCTTTGAAATTAATAACAAAACCAGCTGTTTCGCCTTTAGGGCTTCTCGCGATAGTTAGCTGGGCTTGGGTCCCAAGTTGGGCAAGAGAGCTAAAATAGGCCGGGCTATGCTTAAACCAGGGTATTTTAGCGCGTTGCCAAAAAACTTCGTAAGCCTTGAATAATTCATGCCTAATTTCATAGGGATCATGAATGGTTTCGAGACAAAACCCTGATTGCTCGAACTTTCGAATATTTTGTCGAACAGACTTACGGACAGAGGCTTTAAGCGATTTTAGATAATCATGAAAAGATTTCCAGTGGATATTAAGCTGCATATCAGGAAAGCTTGGCAGGGCTTTAAAGCCAGCCTCTTCCCAGAGTGGAATATTAGGGTGATAGGGGTCAACATTATGCAGCAAAATCCAATCTAAATGCTTGGCCACTTGGCACTTTGGGGGCTTGGCATCAAGTAAATCGCTTTGCTCATAAGGCTCAAAAGGAGTGCCAATGACGAGTGCTTTGGGTTTTGGCAAAAGTTTTTTGATTATTTTTGGCCACTTAGGGCTTAACGCATCGCCTATTGGAATAGAGGCAATAAAAGAAGGCAAGCCTTCAAGCCTTTGAGTACAAATATCTAATTCAGGGTGAGTTTGGGCCAAAAAGTCAATATAGAACTGAGTCTTAAATATGTGCTGTGGTAGCATCAGTTTATGGATAAAGCAAAAAGATTAGGACTAGCAGGTGGAATTATCTAGGGTTTGATGATGTTTATCACGACCATAATCTCCATCTATACCGGATATGGTGGTCGATTTTTAGAGGTTATGGCCAGTATTTACCCAGGCTATGATATTTCCTGAGGGGGGAGCGTCATTGGTGGTGTCTATGGCTTTTTGGATGCCGGGATAGGCCTTTGGCTCCTTGGCTGGCTTTACACGAAGTTTGGTGAATAAGCTGAAAGCAAATTAGACACCTGCACAAAGCGCTGCTCGCCTGAGTCGAGAGATTTAAGCTGGCCTTCGTCGCTTTCGATTTCGCGTGTGCCAAGCACTAAGACTTCTTTGGCTTTCATGCGATCAGCTCGACGCATCTGGGCTTTGACGCTTTTTTTGCGGTGCTCAAAATCGACCCAAATATTGGCTTGTCTAAGCTTGTGAGCGATTTGAGGGATTTGTTCACGGCCTGTATCGTCTGCATAGACTAAAACCAAGTCTGGGCGTTTTTCATCTAGTGATAAGCCGTTTTCTTCGGCCAGAATTACGAGTCTCTCGATGCCTGCGGCAAATCCGATGGCCGGGACAGACGGGCCGCCAAGTTCTTCGACCAAGTTATCATAACGACCACCAGCAGCGACGGTATTTTGGGCGCCAAGGCCAGACTCTGCAATAAATTCAAAAACGGTTCGGGTGTAATAATCTAAGCCTCGTACGAGTTTTTTCGTGATTTCAAATTCAATGCCTAATTGTGTGAGGCCATTTTTGACGGCTTCAAAATGCTGTTTAGACTCTTCTTGCAAAAAGTCCAAAATACTGGGGGATTCATCGGCAAGCTTAGAGCAAGTTTTGTTTTTGCAATCTAAGAGTCTGAGCGTATTTGTCTCAAGTCTTCGCTGGCAATCTGAACAAAGCTGATCTCGAAGTGGCTCAAAATAGGTTCTTAAAGCTTTAAGATATTCTGCACGTTCTTGAGGTTGCCCGAGGCTATTGATGAGTAATTTAATTTTACCAATGGGTAGGCTTAAGAGCCATTGGTGTAGCATGCTCAAGAGCTCTACGTCGGCAGTAGGTGCGTCAGTGCCAAAAAACTCGGCGCCGACTTGGGTAAATTCGCGCAAACGGCCCTTTTGGGGGCGTTCACGTCTGAACATGGGGCCGACATAAAAGACTTTGCACTCTTGCTCTTGTGTGAGCTTATGATGTTCTAAGAGAGCTCGTACGGTACCAGCTGTGTTTTCTGGGCGCATGCAAATAGGGGTGCCATCGCGATCTTCCAAGGCATACATTTCTTTGCTGACAATATCGGTGGTTTTACCCACGCTTCGTACAAAGAGGCTGAGCTCTTCTAAAACAGGCGTTTGGACTTGAGAAAAGCCATAGCTTTCAAATGCTTGCAGGGCTTTTTGGGTGATCCAGCGCCTGGCTTGGAGTTCTTTGGAGAATAGGTCGTTCATGCCTTTCATGATGGCGACTAGAGTGGCACTGCCTTCACAAATGGTCAATCCTGTGCCATAGACTTGAAGATATGGCTAGTTCAAAAGCACCTCCATTTACATTGTATGAATACAGAGCTTCGCCTTTTTGCGTGGCAGTTCGAATTGCCCTAAATGAATGCGAGCAAAATTTTACCCCTAGGGAAGTAGACCCTCAAAAGCCCAGAACAGCGGCTTTCTTGCGTAGAAGCCCATTTGGCAGGCTGCCAGCTTTGGTAGAGCATCGCCCAAGTGGGGAGCTTTCCATTTTTGAGTCGCCTTCTATTTTGCTCTTTTTGGCGGAGCGATTTGAAAACTCCAACTTGAGCTTTAGTGATTTAAGTTCTAAGGCTCAGGCGCTTTCTTGGTTGAATTTCCTGTCTTCTGGTTTTGGGGAGCTTTTGTGGCGTGTTCTCACAGAGTCTCATATCTATGAGGGCGAAGATGGTAGACCAAAAATATTGCAAACTTTTCATGAAGAGTTGGAGCGTCAGCTGGGTGTTTTAGATAAGCATCTTGCGCGTAGAGCTTTTTTGGCTGGTGACTACTCAGTTGCAGATACTTTAGCGACGCCGTTATTGGATTTGCTGCCTAAGGTCAAAGACTTAGATATGGATGCTTACCCGCATGTGATTTCCTGGCGGGATCGTTTGCGCTCTCGGCCGAGTTATAAAGCTGCGTGGCCTCAAGAAAAAACTGAGAAGTGATCATACCCCTTATTTTCCAAAGGCTGGCCGTTGTGCTCAAGGGCTGGCCCTTTTGTAATTTCACCAATTTCGATTCCAAAACGAGATTTAGGCGCCGTAAAAAGCAGGGCATAATCTTCGCCGCCATAGAGCGCATGTTCTAAGCTGACGTCTTTATAACAAGGCACATGATGCAGTTCGGCGCCTACTTTGGAAGCTTTGCAAAGTCTATGCAAATCTTTGGCAAGGCCGTCTGAAATATCCATGCAAGCGGTTGCATGATTAACTAACTTTTGGCCTAGCTCAAGTTCTGGCGTTGGGTAGAGGTGCTGGATTGCCACGTCGCTATGCTCCTCGCAATGACGATTAGCCATCAGCCATTCAAGCCCCGCCGCAGACGCCCCCAAAGCTTTACTCACATAAATCTTATCACCAGGCTTTGCACCTCGACGCCCTAACGGCTTTCCAGCCACATCACCAAATATCGTAATCGCACAGCCAA
>JAESQZ010000140.1 GCA_016764955.1 Deltaproteobacteria bacterium
ATAGGCGAGTAGAACGATTCAGTCTGATAAAAAAGAAAATACAACTCACTAACACCGCTGATAACGACCACCGCTTCCAACCCGGCCTGAGCCAGGCTTGGCCACAACAGATTGTCCTGGGTTCTATTTTTAACAGCAAAATAGCCGAGAGCAAAGTAAAATTAAAGCGGGTCATTACCAATGCCTTAATTCGGCTGACTGATGGTTGTAAATACCACCACAGTCCTCAGCGAATCGGCGCTTCAGTTGATATTAGCAACCCCCTAAATTTCAACGAAAAATTGCCTTGCAACAGTATCTTTTCTTTAAAACAGGGACGAAGAGATTCGTTGCTACTCTGCCCCGCACAAGGCAAAACTACGCTATCAAGGAGTCATTAATGAAAACTATCACTGTGCCTTTTCTGACTTTTATTTTCTATTGCATGACCGCAGTGGTCTTAAAAGCGGCCGAGGTCATCACCCCGGAACCGATTAGTGGCAAAGACTCGTCTTCATTAGCAGATATTCTGCCCGCAGACGTATTAGCCCGGGTAAATTTGTTAAGAGACGAATTAGAATTAATCCGATTTGAAATGGGTAAACCCAAAAACACGCAGAAAAATCCTCAGCTAAAACAAGCCGCGCCGCGCGAGGTGTTCTTCCAGGCGTTGACGCTTTTTCAAAAATCAGACCGCCTGGGATTTGAGCAAACAAGAAAACGCGGAGAGACGCCAAGGTCACTCCCAGCGGCCCAAATCCGACCAGTTCATGTGTGGCACGCGGTAGATAAAGCGCTAAAGCGTCTGCTTATCATCAAACGGAAATTAGAAATTAAAGAGAAAGTAGCGGAAAAAATACAACCAACCTCCATTGAACCAACCGACGTATTTATCGCTATCGTTCAGGCGAATCGCCAACTTAATCTTATGCTAGACCAACAATTTTCACCGAGTGACGTTTTCCAACAGGTCTCAAAAGCGATCAATTATAACACACGCCTTTTAGCGACCTTCGAAGGAGTTAAAAGATTACCCGATACACCGGCATATAAGCGAGGCCAGCGACCCGACAATGTCTATAAACGGCTCCTGGGTTGTTACGCTCAATTAGTCGAAATCACAAAGCTTTCTAAAGTCAATATGTTGGTATTGACTGAAGACATTAAAACAATAAGAAATAAAACGCCGAGTGATGTTTATGACATCGCCTCATTATTAGTCTCAGAATTGGCTTATTTGCATTCTTTACTCGAAGAATCAGAGGCTCCCGCTGGTGTTTATTATCCGGGGCGAAAATTCCCCTCGCATGTCTACCAACGGGCAGGGATCCTTGAGGCGCAGTTGGCGACGCTTTTAGAGCAGGTGAATAAAAACCAAAAATGGTTAGGAGCTCAATAGAAACACTTCGACGTTAAGGCTAAAGCGGTACCATGAATTTTGATTTTAAATTTAAAGAAACGGGTCTAAAGAGAACGCTGGTCAAGTCCCACCTGACAGTGGCGATAATGGGAACCCTGGTGTTGTTGTTATCCATGGCGACCAGCGCCTGGTTAAGTAACAGCTCGCTGCGTTTAGCGAACGAAAGTACGCCTATTGCCCTGTCGGCGTTGCAAACAAACTCTGGTCTGCTGACAACATTAGCCAGCTTGCGCGGTTGGATGACTCTCGGAGAAGAACAATTTAAAACCCAACGCAAGGAGGCGTTGAATAACGTCATATGGCCAGCGCTGTCTAAATTGGAAGGATTTATGATGCTGAGAGATGATGACCTGGCTCTCGCTGAACTGAAAGAATTAGAGTCGCTATTTCGTGATCTGGAAGACTGGCAATGGTCCATCGAAGATGTCGTTAGAACCCCGGGTAATGAACCCGCAAAAGCGGAGTTGTTCAGAAACATTGACCCTATTGTCAATAATATTTTTTCAGCGATTACTTCCGTTATGGAAATTGAACAAAGCCATGAAAGTAATATGGCCCGTAAGGTACTCTATCAACAGTTCGCAGACTTCAGGTCCTCGTTTACCCGCAGTCAACTATCATTGAGTCGATTTGTTGAAGAGGGTCAAAGCGACCAACAAGAACTTTTTGAATTACATCTAAACAAATCGGAGAAAGCATTATCAGCTTCTTTATCAAGCCTTTCAACGCTTTCTTCCCCGCAACATAAACTGCTCATCTGGTTAAATGAAGAATTCGACTCCTACCGGCATTTTTCAAAGTTAGCGATGCAAATCAGGATGTCCCAGGATTGGAATGTCGCCCAATTCTGGCTTTCACAAAAAGCCCTGCCGATAGTACTTAACATACAAAAACGAGTAGACCAGTTAATCCAAAAACAAACTGTCAGTATGAAAGTGGATACAGACAATGTGACCTACATTTCTACTTTCATTCCATGGATACTATTAGCTCTGTTAATCGCCATGTTATCGTCAACTTTATTTATTGCGTTAAGAAATGCCAAAAACATCATGGTTCCTGTCTTATCTCTGACAGAGGCTTCCAAAAAACTTGCCGCAGGCAATTTAGAGGAAGACCTGGTATTGCATAGAAGCGACGAGTTAGGTGTGCTGGCATCTTCATTCAACCAGATGAGAGACAGCTTGAACCAATCCTCATTTGCGCTGGTTGAAAACCAAAAGAAAATCACCAGCATTTTCAACGCCGCCTCAACCGCCATGGCTACCATTGACGGCAAAGGGATCATCCAGTCGATCAACCACGCCACGTCAAACTTGTTTAGTTATACGGAACAGGAACTCTTGGGTCAAAAAATCAACATCTTGACGACTTCACCGTTCGAAACCGAACAGGACCGTTATTCAGACGATGAAAAGCAATCGATGATGTCCCGGTTTGTCGGTGTTGAGCGCGAGCTCAATGGTGTTAACAAAAACGGCAAGAAATTCCCCATACTGTTAGCGGTATCTGAAGTCGTTTTGTCGGAGGGCAAAATTTATATCGTCAGCATTCAAGACCTGACCGAAGCGAAAACTGTGCAGCAAAAAGAACTAGCCGCCAAACAAGAACTAGAAAGTGAAAGAGCTAAATTAATTGAACAAGACTGGATAAAAACAGCCTTTTCTAATATCACTGGAAAATTGCAAGGCCTCAAAAACCTGCAAAACCTGGGAGATACACTTCTTTCTGAGTTATGCGCCAGCATAGAGGCTAAGCTTGGCGTTTTTTATGTGCGCACCGATCACGAAGGCGAATCTATCTTCAAATTATTTTCTTCTTATGCCTATAGCGAAAGAAAGTCAGTATCAAATGAGTTTCGTCCGGGGCAAGGGCTGGTGGGGCAATGCGGCCTGGAGCAAAAGAAAATACAGCTCACCGACGTGCCTAAAGACTACCACAGGATCCAATCCGGGCTGGGCCAAATTGAGCCCAAAAATATAATCGTATTACCCGTCGTCCACAATAAAGAAGCGCTCGCCATCATTGAAATTGGAACCCTTAAAGATTTCACGCCCATACAATTAAACCTGCTGGATCAGGTATCTAAAAACATCGGCGTCTTTGTCGACAATATTTCCAGCCGTCTGCTGACTGAGGATCTGTTGAAACAGGCCAAAATTTTGGCCGCAAGCGAAAAGGCTCAATCTGAAGAACTGATGAGCGCCAATGAATTGCTGGAAATAAAATCGAAAGAACTGGAACAACAAACGGTTC